>CAMZKG010000224.1 GCA_947311105.1 uncultured Saprospiraceae bacterium | reverse complement strand
AAAGACCAAAAGGGCGAAGCCCGCACCAAAGACCAACAGCGACGAAGGAGCGCACCAAAGACCAAAAGGGCGAAGCCCGCACCAAAGACCAACAGCGACGAAGGAGCGCACCAAAGACCAAAAGGGCGAAGCCCGCACCAAAGACCAACAGCGACGTAGGAGCGCACCAAAGACCAACGAAGCCCACCAAAGACTATTCAGGAGCTTCACAGGTAATCGCACCAATCCCCATGGTATCTACTATAACTTGCAACACATAGCTAATAACGGGCAAACGCATCAACCAGCCTACGGATGCCCAGGCAAGATTAATATGTTCCAAGCAGCTAGCTAATGCTTTCACACTCGAATATTGCACACCTTCTTCACTCTCATAATGAAGACTTTCTAAGGGTATCGGGTGCTGATTGGCATCAAAAAAGGTTAGATTTGTTGGTTGCCGACTAACTAGCCAATCCCTTAGAGATGAGCAAATTGCACAATCTTGATTAAAGTAAATTTTAGCAGGAGTTATCGTCGTAGGGTACCACTTAAAATACCATGCGGGTACTGATTGCTTGTATTCTTTCCAGTCATCTCCAAATTGGCGAGTCATCGATTCTTTTTCACTAGGATTTGACACTCCGACAACATACGCCACAGAGACCAACACACCACAAAACAACAACTCATATTGAAACATCATCCCCAAAGGAATAAAAAGCAAGGTGAAAGACCATTGTATGGGATTACGGATATAAGCATACACACCGGAACGCACCAATTGGGTAGTTGGATCAAAAGGAAATGGCGTCCCATGCCCTTTTTCCACCAAATCCACTACCGCTATCAAGCTAGGCAATGCGATTATAAAAATAATTTGCTTCCACATCGAAGTTGAGATTGGCAGGTATTGGGTCAAAATCAATTGGTAAAAACTAGCCAGAAAAGGTAGTCCTATCAACAACAAAAAAGCCATCACCATCACCTGAAAGAAACTACGCCACCCTGTATTTTTACTTTCTAACGAAAACCCAAACCATAGCTGACTAGGAATAAAAACAAAAACTATCAATAAAAACTCACCTATTAACCAATTTTGACGCAAGTCGAGCACCCCTATTTTTGCCAGCAATGGCATAAAAAGTATATCTATCCAGAATAAAAATAGAGCCGTAAGCAACAAATACCGTCCTTTCATCACAAAAGGAACCGCCACACCCCAAAACACGACCCAATCAAAAAATAAATCATGCGGTATCAAGGTCGGGCTATCTTCCTTAAAAAACCAAAAACCCCATCGCACGCTCAAGCCATTGACCACAAAAAGAGCGCAAAACACCCACAAAAAAGCGTAAAAAATCGCCCAATTAAGCTTTGCGCCCTGCTCCTTTCGGAAAACAAGATACAGCAAAAAGAGAAATACACTCGCCAAAAGAGTATTGCGAACTAGGTCGGGCGATAGCATCTCAAGTATTTCATTCATAAAAATACGTATTCAACAAATGCTCACCACTTAGCTTAACCGCATAGCGTTCTATAGGTACAAAATACCAAGCGGGCCCTAATTCACATTGAAAGGTCGATGTCCATTCAATTTTCGTATCTCCTTGCGGCAAATGATTAAGAGACACACTAATCGTTCGCCAAGACATCCAGTGATTGATATGGCTGTTATCTTCGACTGCCTTAAAAACAATCTTATTTTCTTGACGCTCTACTATTTTCAACTTTAGAGTGCCCACTCCTTTTGTGGTGGATAGAAAAGAAATCTTCCGAAAATCCCCAACATCAGTACCTTCGCCTTCTATACCCACTGGCTCGGGATAACCCAAACTAAAAAATCGGGGCAAGTCTGACATCAAATCAACTTCCTTATCCAGTCTTGCTAAAGACAACTCTCCAGGTACAATTTTCGTCACAGAAACCTGTTGAATAGGCTTTTCTTGTACATCCCTATATAAACTAAACACCATCAAAACCAGAAAGATACCCATCGCAAACATCCCCGAGTCCAAAGTATCTTCATCAGAATCTTTCCGATCCTTATTGATTAAACCTAAAACAAGAACGATGATGGCGCCCACCGCATAAAAAATGGGCGCAGCCATCACAATACACACAATCCCTTCGCCTAACAATACCGCCGATAGTAACAAAAACAATGTTATCGCCCGAAAAACAGCCATATAGGTAGATTTGGGGCGATCCGAAAACTTAACGATCATCAACGCCAACAAAGCGGGTAAGCCTATAAACAACAAGGTGGTTTGCTCTAGGTGTGCATGGTCAAGTAATCGGTAAGCCAGGCTAACCACCAATAAAACACCCAATAAAATATAAAACTGGTTTTTCTTTTGCATTTCGATTCTGTTTGATTTTTCTTTGCATACTATTCAGCCGTTAATTTAGGCTATTTTTCAACAATGGAAAGAAAAAACTTAGAGAAATCTAGAAATAAACTCTAATCCGAAATGGCAAACACAGACAAGCTTTCCAAAAACTGATAATGCTCCGGTGTGTTAAAAAAATTGGGCGGTAGCACAAACTCGTAGGTACAGACAGACACTCCTAAATAATCTCAAACTACCAGCACCTTGCATGGCACCTTGCGTCCTTGTGCGATACGTTGCGTCCTTGCGCGATACGTTGCGGCGTTGCGGCGTTGCGTGATACGTTGCGGCATTGCGAGATTTCAAGTTCAGGGCGGCAGCAAGACCAAAGACAAATCACAAAACGGTCTTTTCTAACAACAGAAACTTAAATCTACATTATCTTACAGCAAAGAAATAAAACAACACACTACATTTTACAGTTTCACACGTTATTAGAACCAATGGACAAGTCACTTTGTAGGTCAAAAAAACATTAAGAATATGAAGTACATAAATTTTTCAGAACTACCTATATGTGACCAAAAATGGGAGACCATGCCCATTATCGAAGGTGGCAGATTATGCAAAAAATGCAATACCAAGATGATTGATTTTTCGGAGATGTCAAACCTAGAAATAATCAAGCTACACGCCGAAACAGAAGGACGTGTTTGTGGATATTACTCACCAAGCCAATTAACGTCTCCTTTTCAGGAAAAAGCAGAGCTAGACGCACCTTCCTTTTTAGCGAAAGCAATTATAGGGCTTTCAACCCTGACGACGACTTTATTTCTCAACCCTACCCCAGCAATTGCCCAAGTCTCCACTGAAATAGTACCCAAAAAGAACAAAAATAATCCCAACGAAATCAAACACCCAAATACAGGTCAAGTCCAAGAAGTAATTGTATTGAAAGGGCAGCTTTTAGATGAAGAGAGCAAGCCCCTACCGTATGCGTCTGTCTATATCAAAGAAACTGAATGGGGAGTAAGTACTGATTCGCAAGGGCTATTTACGCTTGCGCTAAAAAAAGAAGATGTGTGCAAGAAAGACACTTTCACCGTAGTATATTTCTTTCTTGGTTTTCAAACGATAGAGCGAGATGTCTCCTGTACCAGTTTTGATGAAGATGAGCTTTGGTTAGGAGAACAAATTCTTAAAACAAAAAATGAAATTATCATTTCGAATAAAAGATTTGAATCACTAATCAGCCAAACAAACTACGGAGTAGTATTCCAGCCTGTACCAAAAAAAAAGTGGTGGCAAAAAGGATTTTTGGGACGCATTTTTCGCAAGAAGAAATAAACTAGTAACCCGATTGCTAAACACCCGAACGGCCGTTCGGCTAAACATCCCACGCTCTAGCATCCAGTAACCAGTAACCAGAATCCAGCCACAAGACAAAATAACAGTCAAAAAACATCAAAAATGACATAAAAACAGGCTTTTTTTTAAGTTTTTATGCCAAAAAGGCAGAAAAATGGGTTGGCACAGCGATTGATAAAAGTTAATTGAACGAATTTGTAAACAATCAAAAAAAACTATAAAATGGGTAAAATTATTGGAATTGACCTAGGTACTACTAACTCTTGCGTAGCCGTAATGGAAGGTAACGAACCTACCGTCATCCCGAATGAAGAAGGAGCAAGAACAACTCCTTCAGTTGTTGCTTTTTTAGACGGCGGCGAAAGAAAAGTAGGAGACCCTGCTAAACGCCAAGCCATTACCAATCCACAAAAAACGCTTTCTTCTATTAAGCGGTTTATGGGACTTCGCTACAGTGAAGTAAGCAACGAAATCAAACAGGCGCCTTACAACGTAGTCAAAGGCCCCAACGATACTATCAGAATTGAAATTGATGACAAGAAATATACACCGCAAGAAATTGCGGCGATGGTTCTTCAAAAATTGAAGAAAAATGCAGAAGATTTCTTGGGTCAAGAAGTCAATGAAGCGGTCATCACGGTACCTGCGTATTTTAATGACTCTCAAAGACAAGCAACTAGAGAAGCAGGTGAAATCGCTGGTCTTAAAGTATCCAGAATTATCAACGAGCCTACCGCAGCGGCTTTGGCTTATGGCCTAAACAATGAGAAAAAAGATAGAACTATCGCCGTTTATGACCTAGGTGGTGGTACTTTTGATATCTCTGTTTTAGAATTGAGCGACGATGGCGTTTTTGAAGTAAAATCAACTAATGGAGACACTCACTTAGGGGGTGACGACTTCGACGCAGCGATTATTGACTACCTTGCAGAAGAATTTTTGAAGTCCGACAAGATGGACTTGCGCAAAGACCCTATGGCCTTACAACGTCTTAAAGAAGCTGCTGAAAAAGCAAAAAAAGAACTTTCTACAGCTACAACAAGTGAAATCAACTTGCCATATATTACTGCCGTTGATGGTGTACCTAAACACTTAGTCCACAAGTTGACTCGTGCTCAATTTGACAAGTTGACTCACGACTTAGTCACTCGCTCCATCACACCTTGCGAAAAAGCATTGAAAGATGCAAAAGTATCTAAAAGTGATATTGATGAAGTAATTTTGGTGGGTGGTTCGACTCGTATCCCCGCTATCCAGGAAGCTGTTGAAAAATTCTTTGGTATCAAACCACATAGAGGCGTAAATCCTGATGAAGTAGTCGCTTTGGGGGCTTCTATTCAAGGTGGAGTCTTGACTGGTGACGTAAAAGATGTATTGTTACTTGATGTAACTCCTTTGTCGCTAGGTATCGAAACCATGAATAATATCTATGATGTTGTTGTCGAAGCGAATACAGCTATACCGACCAAAAAGACCAAAACCTATTCTACTGCCATGGACAATCAACCTTCCGTAGAAATTCACATTCTACAAGGTGAGCGTAAGATGGCTAGAGACAATAGAACTGTCGGACGCTTTATCTTAGATGGTATCCCACCTGCTCCACGTGGTGTCCCACAAATTGAAGTCACTTTTGATATGGATGCCAATGGTATCTTGAGCGTTACCGCAAAAGATAAAGGTACAGGCAAAGAGCAACACGTGAGAATAGAAGGTTCAACAGGTCTATCAGAAGAAGAAATTGCTAAGATGAAAGCTGATGCTGAAGCAAATGCTGAAGCTGATAAAATCGCTGCCGAAAAAGCAACTAAAATCAATGCAGCTGATGGATTAATCTTCCAAACCGAAAAGCAATTAAAAGAGTACGGTGATAAAATCCCTGCCGACAAAAAAGCAGATATCGAAACCGCACTAGAAGAGCTTAGAAAGGCACACGCTTCTCAAGAAATTGCGCAAATCGACCCCGCTGTCGAAAAACTAAACAACGTTTGGCAAGCGGCTAGCCAAGACATCTATAACGCTCAACAAGCTGCAGATGGTGCTCAAACCGCCGATGCAGGAGCCCAAGATGGCACAGGTGGTGATGACGCTGTTGAAGATGTTGAATTTGAAGAAGTGGAGAGTTAATATCTAGGGATCAACCCACACGATCAAAACAATCAGGAGCTACTCATTCAGTTGGGTAGCTCCTTTTTGGTAATACCGGGCTTTAGCCCGTTGACCATCAATAAAACGGGCGGCAGCCCGTTAATCCCCTAACAGTGTCGCACTTCCAGCTCTACCCCATTGTCCAGTATCATTTATTTCCGTAGCTTTGCCTTTCAGAAAAAAAGTGGTCATGAGCAAATTCATCAAGAACCTAAAATCATTGTTCGTTGTCGAAGAAGAAGGTACCAACAAAAATACTCCTTCCAAAACGAAACCCAAAGAACAACCCAAGACAAAAATACAAAAAACAAGCTTCATCCCTACGGTAGCCATGAACGGCAAAACCGATGAAAAATTCATGAATATCCTTCTGCAAGCCCTAGAAAAAGCCAACCAACCTGGCTACGACTACCTAGAGTTCATGAATGCTATCAAATCCCTAGGCAAAATGAATATGGATGAAGCCACTAGGTTCAAATCGGCCTATACGCTTGCGCAAACAATGGGCGTCACCCCCGACCAACTAGAAAAATCCGCCGCCTACTACATCGAAGTACTTAAAAAAGAAGAAGCTAAATTTCAAAATGCTCTTGTCCATCAACAACAAAATAATATCGGCGCGCGTACCGAAGCCATCAAAACTAACCAAAAAGCCATAGAAGAAAAACAAAAACATATCATCAATCTCCAAAAAGAAATCGAAAACCACCAAAAAGAAATCAAAAAACTCCAATCCGAAGTAGAAACCGCCAAATCAAAAGTCTCCACCACCAACGCTAACTTCATCGCTTCCTACCAATTTCTAGTCAATAAAATCAAGGAAGATATTGCAAAAATGCGGCAGCATTTGAAGTAAATTTGATTTCGCCTGCGGCGTTCAATTTGCCTGCGGCGTTCATTTGCCTTCGGCGTTCAATTTGCCTGCGGCGTTCATTTGCCTTCGGCGTTCATTTGCCTGCGGCGTTCATTTGCCTGCGGCGTTCAATTTGCCTTCGGCGTTCAATTTGCCTTCGGCGTTCAATTTGCCTGCGGCGTTCATTTGCCTGCAGCGTTCAATTGCCTTCGGCGTTCATTTGCCTTGGCGTTGATTTGCCTGCGGCGTTTAACTTGTCCTTCGGACGTTGAATTTTTGCGCAAGCAATATGTACAAGAAGAAACGGTGCTGAAAGGAACGGCCAACTAAAAAACAATCATAAACGGCTAATAATCAGCCTTATACGTGACAAATAAACACTTTTCGATACGAGTTTTTGAATTTTAGGACACTTTTCGATACGAGTTTTTAGCATTTTTTACACTTTTTGACACGAGTTTTTGGATTTTTTGACACTTTTTGATAAAAAATCAAATATCTTTGCATACTGATGAAAAGAGACGCCTATCATAAATTATTGGTCTGGAAAGAATCTAGGCAAAGAAAACCCTTGCTAATTCAGGGGGCTAGACAGGTTGGAAAAACCTATCTTGTGCGGCTATTTGGACAATCGGAGTACAAATATTTTTGGTATTTCAATTTTGAACAAAGCCCACACCTTAAAAGTATCTTTGCCGATAGCCTAAACCCTAAGCAAATTATCGAAAACCTTGGTTTCTTTATCGGACAAAAAATCATATCAACTAATACACTAATTTTTTTTGATGAGATTCAAATAGCACCCGAAGCAATAACTAGTCTAAAATATTTTCAAGAAAACGCCCCTGATTTTCATATTATTGCTGCAGGTTCCTTACTAGGGGTAAGTGTTGGACAAGAGCGAAGCTTCCCAGTAGGAAAAGTAAACTTCATGACTCTTTACCCCATGAACTTTCAGGAATATCTCCTTGCAATGGATAGAGAAGGGCTTGCACAAATCATCACTACCAAGAAAGAATTTACTGCAATTCCAGAAGCCCTACACAAAGAGTTAATAAAACACGTTAAAAAATTCTTTTTCTTAGGAGGAATGCCAGAAGTAGTCCAAACCTATTTAGACACACAAGATATTAGTAAAGCTAGACAAATTCAGAATGACATTTTAGAGGCATACTCTAGAGATTTTTCTAAATATGCCGACAAGCAGCAATCCATAAAAATTGCTCATGTTTGGCGCTCCATCCCCTATCAATTGGCTAGAGAGATGAAAAAGTTCAAGTATAGTGGGGTGCAAAAAAAAGCACGCGCCGCCCACTACACCCAAGCGATAGAGTGGCTTCAACGGGCTGGCTTAATCCAAATAGTCAATCACATAAGTACTGCAAAACTCCCTCTATCAGGATATGCAGACTTATCAAAATTTAAAATCTACCTGCTAGATAGTGGACTTTTGGGGGCTATGCTACACTTAGAATCAAAAATAATAATTCATGGAGACTCCTTATTTTCAGAGTACAACGGAGCCTTTACAGAAAACTTTGTTGCCAATGAATTTGCCGCATACGGAGTAAAGGAATTATTTTATTGGACTTCAAATAACAAAGCCGAAGTAGATTTTATTTTTCAAAAAAATAATTCTATAATCCCTATCGAAGTTAAAAGCGGACAGAGCAAAAACCTAAAAAGCCTTCGCGTATTTCAACAGAAATTTTCGGCTCCAATAGTATATCGTATCTCTCCACGGAATTTCACAAAATCGGATGATTTTCTAAATATCCCAATCTACGGTATCAAGGCAGTACTTTAAGAAGCTTGCCAAGTACTCTGTGGTTTTAGACATCATATTCACACAAAACTTTTTATCACCTAAAATAAAACTATCTTTACGCCGGACCAAACCCAAATAAATTCATGAAACTAAATTACACCATGTCTAACATCATCCGTGGTGGTCTAATTTACACATTAGGCGATACGATAGCTGCGTTGATTGGTGATGATTTTAGCTGGGTACGAATGCTGGGTATATTATTGATTGGCGCCACTTTGTATGCTATTGAAATTCCTAATTACTTTAGTTGGATAGACAGGAAGGTACAAAATACAGGGACATTTTTATCTTCGATCAAAAGAGCGTCGATGGCCATGCTCTATTTTAATCCTTTGTGGATTGCCCGACACATTCTATTTATTAAGCTTTTTTCGGGACATTTTAGTGATATCAACTGGCGTCTTATCTCTATCGGCTTCATGTCATTCCTGATAAACATCCCCGTTTCTCTTGGCGCTAACTACTTGATACAAAACAAGATATCTTTAAAGCATCGGTTTTTGGCTAGTGCTATTTTCTCTGGCTTGATGGCTATTTATTATTCTTTGAGTGCGCATTGGTTTGGAGGGTAGGTAAAAACGTTGCGGCGTTGCGTGACTCCTAATCCCCAGTATGAAAAATTCATCAAAAAACAAGAAAAATTCATCCAATCAACCACTGCAAAAAAATAGAAAGTCTTACATTTGACGTTATGGAATTTTGGAAAAAACTAAATATCGAACTAACCAAAGGAGACGTTGCCCTACTCTATGTCCTCAATAGTATAGGCAGTAGCCCAGGCCGACAAGGATTCAAAATGATGGTCGCTAAAAACACGCTACATGGCTCCATCGGTGGTGGCATGATGGAATACAATCTTGTTGAAATTGCAAAAAAAACGCTACTACAAACAGATATTCAGCCCCAAATCCACCGACTCATCCACCGCAAGAATCAAAAAGACTCGTCTGGGCTTATTTGCTCTGGCGAGCAGACCGTCGCCATTTATGTGCTTACGCAAAAAGACAGAACCTGGCTTAATAAAATTATAAATTCAAATGGAACAGGAGTTTTAGAATCAACAGACAAAGGCATCCAATTTATTCAAAATCAATCACTTAAAAGCAAATTTAACACAAAAATAGCTCCAAAAAAATGGCTCATTCAAGAAGATTTAGGTTTCCGACTAGCATTGCACATTATCGGTGGCGGACATGTTAGCCTAGCCCTATCCAAGATAGCTCCCGAGCTAGGTTTCCAAATTTTTGTCTATGACGACCGCAAAAACATCAACACCTTTTCTAACAATTCGATTGCCAAAAAAACATACGTCCCAAATTATGCAGACATGGCCCAATTCATTCCGCAAGGAGAGCGTCACTATGTGGTAATCATGTCGTTCATGTTTGACACTGATTTATTAATTTTGCGCAAGCTGCTTCCGCAAAAATTCAAATATCTCGGCATGATGGGTAGTAAACAAAAAATCAAAACCCTACTCCATCAATTGACCAAAGAAGGTATTTCACCCGACCAACTCAAACATCTAAAAGCTCCAATCGGCATCCCAATTTCTAGTCAAACACCTACTGAAATCGCTATAAGCATTTTGGCGGAGATGATTAAAGTGAAGAATAGTAACTTAAGTTTCGGCACTCAAGTTTAACGGTATTGGGATAGATTGGCTTCAGGCACGCTTAAGCTTCGGTGAATTGGTTAAAGGTAAAGGGTAAAAGGGTCAAGGGATTACAAAAATTTAGCTATTTTCTATAAAAAAATAACTCCAATCCGTAATGCCGCCTAAAAGCAAAAACAACTAACAAGAAACAAATAGCCTAAAGCGAAAAGGCATTTTATCGAATAAAACACGACGTTAGTAGTAAATATTAGCAAAATTGTTAATATAACGTTAATTTATGGAACGAAATCAAAACTAGTTTTGTACTCTTTATACACTTTAAAACCTTACGCCATGAATAACTTTTTCACATCATCATCCACTTCCTTTTTACTCGTCATACTGCTTATTTTTGGGATCAGCGCCTTGATTAAATTTGCCATTCGACTTTTTGAAATGCTAGTCAAACTGGCTTTGATATTAATAATTATTTTCTTTGGATTCAAGGCTTTAGAGTCAGACAATGCACCTCCTACAAATGAATACGAACCGACTAACACGCCACTAATTGACACGATCCAAATAGATACTTCACTTGTTGTACAGGATATTTTTTAATTGAATATTTGGTTAATTGATATAAAAATCGGGCTGAGCAAAAAGCTCAGCCCGAATATTTTATGATTTTCTATTTGCAATTCTACTCCAAACATTTAAGTAGGCAAATACAAATTACCCTTTATCACACCCCGTGAAATCACAATTTTTTGAATCTCCGAAGTACCTTCATATATTTGAGTAATCTTAGCATCACGCATCAATCTTTCTACATGGTATTCCTTGACATAGCCATATCCGCCATGAATCTGAACCGCTTCAACCGTCACATCCATTGCTACAGACGAAGCCTTTAGCTTAGCCATCGCAGACGCCATACCATATTCTTTACCTTCATCTTTCAAAGAAGCTGCACGATACACCAACATTCTAGCCGCTTCAATTTCTGTAGCCATATCCGCTAACTTAAAGGCAATCGCTTGGTGCTGTGCAATCGGCTTACCAAAAGCTATCCGCTCATTTGCGTAAGCAGCTGCCAGCTCATAAGCACCAGAAGCAATCCCCAATGCTTGAGCAGCAATCCCAATACGTCCTCCAGATAAAACTTTCATAGCAAACTTAAACCCAAATCCATCATCACCAATTCTATTGGCTTTGGGCACCTTAACGTCTTGATACATAATGGTATGCGTGTCCGAAGCGCGAATCCCCAGCTTATCTTCTTTGGGGCCGATTTGTACACCATCCCAACTAGTCTCCACCAAAAAGGCATTGATACCCCGGCTCCCTTTGGAAGCATCTGTTTGGGCGATAACGATGTGTACTTGAGAAGTACCGCCGTTGGTAATCCAATTTTTCACTCCATTTAATAGGTAGTAATCTCCCTTATCTTCGGCGGTTGTCCGTTGGCTAGTTGCGTCGCTCCCCGCTTCAGGCTCAGAGAGACAAAAAGCGCCAATCCATTCACCAGTTGCTAATTTTGTGAGATATTTTTGTTTTTGTTCTTCATTGGCATAGGTCTCAATGCCCCAGCAAACCAGCGAATTATTAACGGACATCGCCACGGAACATGAAGCATCGATTTTGGATATTTCTTCCATGGCAAGGACATAGCTCAATGAATCCATTCCGCCACCGCCATATTTGGGGTCAACCATCATGCCCATAAATCCCATTTCACCCATTTGTTTAATTTGCGGAGTTGGGTGAGTTTTATGGGTATCTCGGTCAATTACTCCTGGTTTTAGTTCCATTTGAGTAAAATCACGCGCTGCATCTCTGACAGCTTTTTGTTCTTCAGAAAGATAAAAGTCCATGTGTTTTTGTTTTTGATTAGGTCAGGCTAATTTACGGACTTTGTAGGATTTTTGATGCTTTTTTCTGAACATATCCATCTAATGCTACTAATTAGGGTCTTTTTACGATAAATTCGATGTAATAAACCTAGAAGCGGTGAATTTACCTTCATATTTTTTTGTATGCTCTTTTTGTAGCCTTGCGGCAAAAATAGCTTGATATTCTGCAAAATGCTCTGTAGTCGTATTGTATTGAATTTGAAAACCTTGATAGCCTTTTTGTATAGGCTCTAGCAAAGAGCTCATCTGACTTCCGTCAAAACACCGAGTCCGCATCACATCAGGAATATGTACACGAATCATCCAATCTTGCCACTCTTGGGCGATGGCATCTTGAATATAGATGTGGACGGTATAGATAATTGAATGGTTTTTCATCCTACAAAGCGTCCCCCCTTAGCTCCCTAAATTTCTTTCTTGCTTCGACCGCAAAAGTACTATCCGAGTATTCTATAAATAACTTTTCGTACAATTCCTTAGCTTTATCTTTATCATTGAAGATATGAAGATTAATTTCGGCTAATTTGTACAAAGCGTTATCCGCTCGAATATCTTCTGGATATTGGTCAACGACAGCGGCATAATATTCCGCCGCTTTTCTAAAATCCTGCCTTTTGTACTCAATATTTCCTTTCAAATATAAGACATCATCATCTAGTGTATGCTCTGGGTATTTGTCCAAAAGAGAGTCTAATTTTGCGAAAGCAGCATCTAATTTATTTTGAAAAACCATAAACTCTGCTTGTGAATACAACCGCATCGGCTCCGGCGTGGTATCCAACCCTAGATTATCCATAATAAACACCGACATATCAATCGCATCATTGGCGATAGGACGAGAAGTAGCATTTTTTAGCACACCAAACTGGGTCTGCGCCCATTCAAAATCTCCTTTAAAATAACTCAATTGCGCATTCTTAAATCGCGCTTCTTGCCCCAACAAATCTTCCTTAAACTCTTTATCCACCTGCGAATACAACAATGTACTCTCCCAGACATCCCCGTCAATCAGATACATATCACCCAATTTCAACTTGGCTTCTGCTACTATTTTTCGATTTGTTTGGGGGATTTCGATAATTTCTTGTAGGATTTTCATAGCTGCCTGCGGATCTTTCTTGTAAAAAGCCTGAATATTGGCCATTTCTATCATCATCGGAGACGTAAAGCGGTTGCGCCCGGCCACATCCAAAAATGTAGAATATTCCTGTAATAGGGTATCAATTTGTCCTTGGGTATATTGATAGCCCTCCGTCAAACTAATGGTCTTGCACTCCAAGGCTCTTTGTTTGGCTTCAAAATAATAATTAGAACGCTCCCCCTTGACATCGACAATGTATTCATACCCCTTTATGGCGGCATCATATTCCTGTTCGCCTTGCGCCAAACGAGCCAATTCAAAAACCCGTCGCCCATTTTCTTTCAAACGAGAATCAATGGCTTTCACCTGCCTAAAAGCACTTTCAAAGTCCCGCTCTTGAATAAAAACCCAAGCCAACATTTCCTGAATCTGAACGGGCGCATCATCTTGCAAGCGATCATACAACTGCTCTTTTAACTCATCAAATTCTTCTTCGGGCAAAAAACGCATAAAGGTAGATTGCACACTACGCAAACGCCCAGGCTCTTCCGCTACAGATGTCAAATAACTTTCAATCATCTTGTCATAATCCCCTTTTCGACGATACAAGTCGCCAAGATTGGATGCAAATATCTTTTTATCCTTTAGTAGCTTGGCTCCTTTTTCAAAGGCTCTAATTCCTAGGTCATACTTCGTTAGCTTAATAAAAGAATCCGCCATTTTTCGAATCACATACTGATTAGCGGATACTTTATCGATGGCTTTTTCGTATTTTTCTTTGGCTTTTTCTACATCTCCTTGGCGTTCTAGGATTTTGCCATAGGTAATTAATAGAGAAGCAGGATTGTTCTTATTTTTTTTTAATGCTCTTTTTACCGCCTTTTCTGCTTCCGCAAAATCGCCCTCCGCCATTAAGCAATCAATATACTTGTCAAGATAGTAGTCATTACCATTGCTTTTTTCTAGTAATTGCTTAAAAATAGTTCCTGCTTTTTCATACTCGCCATTACGGTAATAGTGAGACGCTAGATTGGGATTTTGCGCAAGCAAATACCCGCTCAAGGTGGCGAAAAAGACTAAAAAAAGGATTCTGCGCATTGAAATGTAATTTTAAGTCTGAATTGTGGAGTTTTAACGTTGGATTAGGGGGATTGTTTTATCACAAATTCAAGAGCATCCAACAAAAAAAGCGACTCCTTCAACAAGGAGCCGCTTTTTTTCTGTATCAAAAGTAATTATTACTCTAGTTGGAACTTTACAGGAAGGATGTACTGTACACGGACAGCTTGTCCTTGTTGCTTTCCTGGCTTCCATTTTTTGCCTTTTTTGTTCATCATATTAATCACTCTAACGGCTTCGTCTCCACATCCACCACCTATGTCCCTCAAGACTTTAGCACCGCTGATAGATCCATCTCTATCAACAATAAACTGGATGATGGCCCGACCTTCCAGACCTGTTTCTCTAGCAATCGTAGGGTATTCGATGTATTTGTAGATGAATTTTAGTAGTGCCTTTTCAGAACACTTGTCCAACTTACCTTTACCTGGCGCTTCATTTTCACAACCGGGGAAACGGGGCATTTCTTCAACTGCCTTAAAGATTTCCTGCACCTTTTTCTTTGGTGGCGGTGGTGGCGGTGGTGGTGGTGGTGGTGCAGCCTTTTTAGGTTTTGGTGGTGGAGGAGTATTCACCTTTTCTTCGAGAGTAACCGTTTGGTCTTCGAAAACAGGTTCATTTTCTTCTTCAACCAACTCTTCTGGCACTTCTTCAATCACTGGTGGTGGCGGTGGTGGTGGTGGTGGTGGTGGTTTGGTTGTCCGCGGAGGCTCCACCATAATGTCTTCTTCAATTTCCAAGCTGTACTCGGGCACAAACACTTCTTCTTCAAACTGAGTCCAGTTAAAAGCCAAAAGCGTGATAAACAATGCACTTACAACTCCAACACCAAAATAGGTACCCGAAGATTTAAAGACATCCAACTGCGGATACTTATTGCGGCCGACCAAAGGAGAAACCTTTGGCTGAGCTTCAAACTCTTCGTGTAGTAGTTCTGGGTCTTTGGATTGTAAGCTGTTCTTGACTATAAAAATCAAGGCTACAATCACTGCAACTAATGCTAGGAAAACACCTAACACGGTCATTCCTGATAATTCAAAATTCATATTCAATTATTTTATAGTTTCAAAAGTAGCTTAAATATTCCAATTGACAAAATAGTTCCGAAAATATTTGCAATTTCGTCTGCAATTTCGAACATTCTGCCCGGAAAAAAGCGATCTTGGACAAATTCCATTAAAAATCCTAGCCCTGCTGCTATAAAAAAGGTCATCACTACTTGTGGTATCCATTTTACGGTTGTTTGTCCATTAAGTGCACGAAATCCATACAAAATTAACAAGGTCAACAATCCATAAGCTCCAGCATGTCCCAATTTGTCCGGCTCAAAAAGAGTGGTGCTTGGCAAATCAATCCCACCAGTAGTAGATAGGTAAATAATCACCATCCCCCAAATAACCGCAGGTAAAAAAACTTTTAAAGAACGTTTTGTACTCATATAGATGTTAAATAGTTTGTTTTTGGTGGTTAGATGAAAAAAAACAGTACTTACGAGTACTTAGGAGTTGCTGCCGCAGCGACATTCGATGCTTTCGTATTTTACTAGGTAAAGGGTAAAAGGTGAAGGGTAAAAGGTTTCCAAAAATTTTATCCCTTTCCACTTCTAACGTCACGGGCGGTAGCTCCTATGTGTTTAAAAAAAATGTCGTGGGCGGTCCTATCGTAGGCGGCAGCACAGCTCGTAAGTACTTTTGCAACTTCCTTAAGAAATCAGGTTTTTGTAATCGCTAGCATCCAAAAGCCCGTCAATCTGGCTTTTATCCGCAATTTTTACTTTTACAATCCACCCTTTCCCGTAAGGGTCTTCGTTAACTGCAGTGGGATTATCTCCTTCGTCTTCATCAAGTTCGGGGTTCATCTCCAATACTTTTCCCGCAAGGGGCATAAATAGGTCAGAAGTTGTCTTTACGGCTTCGACAGTGCCAAACACTTCATTTTGCGCAAGCTCATCATCAATGGTGTCCACTTCGACATAGACTAATTCGCCTAATTCACTTTGCGCATAATCTGTAATACCTATGGTGGCGATGTCTCCGTCAATTTTGACCCATTCGTGCTCCTTAGTGTATTTCAAGTCAGCAGGTATATTCATTTTTTCAATTATTGAGTTTAAAAAAGTGGGGGCAGCCAATTAAACCTGCCCCCTGAAATATTGTTTAGGCTAAAGGATATTTTCCTTCACCCATTCTGTTGTCAAAGATTTAGGTCTTTCCAAAGGCATACCTAAGGCTCTAGACCAAGTGCCTGCCGCCAATACCCCCAAAGCACGAGAAACCCCAAACAATACCGTATAATAGGAGTATTCGTTCAGTCCATAATGAACTAGTATCGCTCCAGAATGAGCATCTACATTAGGCCAAGGGTTCTTTACTTTTCCAAGACCTTTTAGGACGTCAGGTACTACGTTGAACAATTGCTTGACAATATTGACGATATTATCGTCCTTGATATACTTTTCCGCAAACTTTTGCTGCGCCGTAAATCTAGGATCCGGTCTCCGCAATACCGCATGTCCATAGCCCGGAATGACTCGCCCAGACTCAATAGTTTTTTCTACAAAAGACCTTACTTGGGCTTCTGTCGGAGTATCTGTACCTAGGTAACCGACCATATTGAATATCCACTCGATCACTTCTTGATTGGCTCTACCGTGCAAAGGACCAGCCAAGGCATTCATGCCTGCTGCTAAAGCCAAATATGGGTTGCTCAATGTAGAACCGACTAAGTGTACCGTATGCGCCGAAGCATTACCGCCTTCGTGATCGGCGTGAATGGTCAAATACATTCTCATCAAATCTTGAAAATCTGCACTCTTATACCCGAGCATGTGCGCAAAATTAGAAGCCCAGTCCAACCGCTTATCAGGGTCAATATACTGCCCTTTCTTAAATAATTTGCGATAGATATGCGCCGCTAAATAAGGCAGCCGAGCAATCAAAGTCATCGAATCTTCATAATATGCGTCCCAATACTCGCTTTTGCGCATACCTTCTGCATATCTTTTGACAAATACGCTGTCTTCAGCCATAGACGTGATCCCCATGCTAAAAAGTGTCATCGGGTGAGTCGTGTCAGGCATCGCTTGGAGCACTTTGCGGGTTTGTTTGGGCAGCTCTCCACGGTTGTGCCATTCATTGGTCAACCAATCTACATTGGTCGCATTAGGAATCTTACCCGTAAGCATCAGCCAAAAGAGCCCTTCTGGCAAAGGCTCATTACCTTTACCTGTGGGCAATAATTTTTGTAGCTCGGGGATAGTATATCCCCTAAAGCGGATACCTTCGACGGGGTCAAGATTAGAAGTTTCCCATATCATACTTTTGATGCCACGCATCCCGCCGTAAGCTTGGGAAAGTTTTACTTCATCTATTTTCTTGTCGCCATGTTCTTTGAGCATTGCTCTCACTTCTTGGAATCTATCCAAGGCGACATCTTTAAAAAGTTCTTTTAATGGATCCATAATTTTTGGTTAAGGTTTGGAAAAGGTTAGAAGAAGATGACTTCGCTATAGTACTTATTGGCAGCATCTTCGGCAGATAATCCATTTTTCTTGTAATTTTTTATCATCTCGCCTTTTTGCTTTCGCAAATTGATTTGATATTGGCGATAAGCTTCTCTTTGGGTGTCATTTTGGAGTATCAGCTTTATAGAAATCAAAGTCCCTTCATATAATGCCTTTAATTTTGCTGCATATTTTTGGGGGTTAGTAGATTTATATTTTTGGATAACTTGAAAATCATCATGCTTGCGCTGAATAACCCTAGTCAACTTATTGACTTGTTGGTCATTAAGTGATAATTTTTCCGTAAGGAAGTTTATTTCCTTATCTTTGCGCTCTTGAGATTGAGCAAAAGAAAGATTCGCACAGAAGATGGCGATCATAAAAAAGAGTGAAAATTTCATTGTTCAAAAATTTGGTGAGTATGCACTTTTTGTACACGACGCCAAAGATAGGTATTGATATGGTTATTTTCCTAAAAATCTGCGATGATTATTATTGGCGACAAAATAATAAGTGATGACATTATTCATCAAAAATTTGCTTGCAACCTAGAAGCCTGTAAGGGTGCTTGCTGTGTAGAAGGCGATTATGGGGCTCCACTAGAGTTAGACGAGCTACCGATTCTTGATGCCATCTATGATCAGGTGAAGCCTTTTCTCACCAAAAAAGGCATTATAGCCATTGAGAAACAAGGTAAATATGTAGCAATTAGCCGCGAAGGAGAATTTGCTACGACTTTGATAGACAACCAGCCTTGTGCCTATTATTTTCAGGATAGGGGCATCAGCTATTGTGGTATTGAAAAAGCATGGATGGCAGGAAAAATTGATTTTCGCAAGCCTATCTCCTGCCAACTCTACCCTATTCGGGTCACCAAAGCCAAAAATGGTCAAGAATTTCTAAATTATGACCAATGGGACATTTGTGGTGCTGCTTGCGCAAATGGCAAAAAGAAAGATATTCGGGTGTATGAATTTCTTAAAGCGCCTTTAGTGCGTAAGTATGGAGCCGATTTTTATGATGAATTGGCGGCGGCGGCAGATCATTTGTTGGATTCGGAGTAGATTGTGGCTGGTTGCTAGTTGCTTCACTCCTTCAACACCTTCCCCACGCCAATCAACGCCCCATTTTGCCCTTTCACTTGATACATATACATCCCTTGCGGTAAAAAAGAAATATCTATGGGTGCTTGATGATTGATTTTTTGCGCAAGCACTACCCTACCTGATAAGTCTATTAGCTCTAGGCTTACCATGTTCGTACTCTTGGGTAGGTCAAATTGGATATAGTCTTTGGCGGGGTTGGGATAACAGCCTATCTCGTCCTTTAGGGGGATGCTGGTCTCTCCGGTGATAATGCCATTTTCATCAACCTTTAACACATACGCTTCCTTCAGGTCGCTTTGCGAATACTTTACTCGATAACCATACATTAAGCAGCCACCATCAGATGTAGCTAACACTCCATTCATAAAGTAAAACATCGTATCATTTCCATACTCTTTTTCCCAAAGTTTATTCAACTCACTGTCAAATTTCCCCAAAATAAGTTTTGAAGGTTTCCAAATAGGAAAATCAACAAAGCTTACCCCGCCTACATAAATAACATCTGAACTTTGTGCAAGACTTTTCCTAGGGGCTGCATAGACCTTCACTTGAGCCCCATTAATATATGAAAAAGTATCAGCCAATAGGTCATTTTTTAGTATAGAAAAATCATCACTACTAATTTCACTAACAACAATAGCCACAGTATCCCCATAAGGTAGCTTTGACGTATAAATGTAAGAACTATCCTTAAAGCCGTCTATTAGATTACCATTCCAATCTCCCAATGGTTTATCCACAATCCGAGTAATCTCAAAAACTGAATCCGTCAAAATTAAATTAGAACTTCCTAGTATCAAATATCCCACAGAATCTTTTCTTGGCAAAACATCATAGCAAAAATCCAGATTAGAGCCATAGCCAAGTATATTCAAAGTATCACTCACAAAGTTCAACTTCGCAGCATAAGGTCTATACCCTTCCACATAACCCGTAAAAATTAAAGTAGAATCAGATTCCTTTCGACCATTCATTAGGAGGATTTTTGGCAAATCATACTCAAACAGTTTTTCCGACATTTTGTCTAAACTATTAGAAATGTGACTAACCCATAGAACACTCTCATCCGTACCATTTGCCAATGCTGTAAGCATAAAGCTGGTATCGCTTTCAATAAACACTCCCGTACTAATTAGCTGATAACCAGGGTATTGAAGCGTTGTCAACTCTAACAAGCTACCTTTCCAATCCAAAAGAAAAACCCAAACATCCCAAGTCTCTTGGGGCTCGTTATGCTGAACACTTGACACCACGTAATTACCATTTGCGAGCTCTACCGCTCCAGAAGCCCTAAAGTAACTAATGGAATCTGTATAAATGTATTCAAAATTGTTTTGCCCAAAAAGCTGCCCACTCCAGACAATCCACAAAATAACAAATATTTTTATTCTCATGATTTTTTTTGAAATGATTTAAAAATGATTCATGCCGCCAATTTCTAAAAAAACAGCAGCTTCTCCTTTGAATTCTTTCAAAACAAGAAACTGCTGAAATACGATAGAAAGTATTATGGCATAATAAAACATTCCAAGTCAGGGTCCAATTCCGCATGTTCTCCAGTTCGAACTGGCCACATATCTGATACAAATATTGGAGTACCGTACGTTATAGTATAACGATGCAGCCCTATTGTAGTACCATTCGGAAAAGCATTATCATGGTAAAAGTCTAAATTTACAAAACTTTCCCCTGATGGTGTCTTATCTTCGATAATTTGTACCATATTACAATAATACCATTCCATATTATCTTCTTCGATACAAACTCCATTGCCAGGCAATGTGCCATCTGGGGCTTCCGCATACCATAATAAAAATGTTCTCAACGGATCAGGATTATTGGGATCTTGATTATAATTAACATGATCACTCGCATAACCACTAATATTGTCTAAATTCATAAATCCGATATGGAAGGGTTCCATAGGATTAGAAATTAAAGGGTGGTCACTCAAGTATAATTCATTTACTTTTTTCTCTATTTCTATATCTGCTGCTGACTATAAATGAGTCCCATCACACTTCCCTTTGTTATAATACCCACCAACCTTCCAATTGTCGTCTGGAGAAAAGACATCACAATCAATAGCGTCATCAGGGGTTGCTAAAACATCTACAACAACAGTTGTCAAATCAAGATTTACCGCATTATTTTCATTGCTTACAAGTTTTACATCTGCCAGCACGAATTCTTTGTTTGTCCAATTCAAAGAATTATAATGCGACATCATTTCTCCCCACATAGACTCATAGGCACTAAAAACGGTAGCTATTGGTACAGCTCCATTTTGTAGTTGAATAGTAAAAGATGTTGTACGAGCATCACTCTTCTCATAGCGAACATCTGTTTTGGCATATAGCACATTCAGTGACAATTCAAGTCCCCATAAAGTTTCATCAACAGAAAGAGCTTCGTTTGTCCTAAAAAAACCATCCTTTGCTGCTTCTTTTCCTGCCTTTAAAACCCCTATAAAATTTTTGAATCGTTCATTGACTGGTTGCGTTTTTTCAACCTTCTCCTTTAGAGCTGAGCCTTCATCCTTAGCACACCCCACAAAAAGCAGACTAAATACTAGAAGGGCTATGAATGAATGAATGAATGAATGAATGAATGAATGGTTAACTTCTTCATTTT
>CAMZKG010000223.1 GCA_947311105.1 uncultured Saprospiraceae bacterium | reverse complement strand
TGGTTTGTGGAAGCAGCCAACAATGGTGCGCTAGAAGTCAAACAAGCTAACTATCCAAATATCCGACTCTTTGAAGTGCCCCACCAAATTTCTAAAAAGCCTGTTGAAGATATATCAGAAGGTCAGTGGCAAGTTTGCTCGCCGGAGACCGTTAATCAATTTTCAGCAGTAGGCTATTTTTTTGGTCGTGAAATACATCAAGAATTAAAAATACCTATCGGCTTATTGAGCGATAATTATGGTGGCACGGTCATCGAAACTTGGATGAGTCCTGATGCCTTCAAAGGAATGCCCGTTTATCAAAAGCAAATCGCCCAGCTTTTGCAAAAAAAAGAACATCCTGACAAAAAAGAGATGGAGTCCAAATTTAAAGCTTGGCTAGCAAAGTTTTCGGAAGAAGACAAAGGATTAGTTGATAATAAATACATCTGGAAAGATATTGATTACACTTCACAACCGACCATAACTTTGCCCACACAATGGGAATCGGCAGGCATTAAAGAGTTGGAAGAATTGGATGGTGTGGTATGGCTAGAGAAAGATTTTATCCTTTCGGAAAAACAAGCGCACACATCGGCTTCCCTTTCGTTAGGCCCTATCGACGACTCAGACATCACGTGGATTAACGGAGTAAAAGTAGGTGCCCTTACCAATCAATGGAATAAAAATCGCAACTACAGTATTCCATCCAACCTCCTAAAAGAAGGAAAAAATAATATCGTCGTACGTGTCGAAGACTACCTTGGCGGTGGTGGGATTTATGGAAAGGATGCTCAATTAAACATTCATTTTGAAACCATCCAATCGAACCTGCCCCTTGCGGGGAAATGGCATTACAAAATCGGATATCAAACTTCAAGCCCTATGCCTACAAGTGCCGATTTTGGACCTAATTCCGCCCCTACTCTCTTGTACAATGGCATGATTTACCCTATCAAAAGCTTCCCCATTAAAGGGGTTATTTGGTATCAAGGAGAAACCAATACTTATCGGGCAGTGGAGTATAAAATGTTGAAAACCAAATGGATACGCAATTGGCGGAAGCTTTGGCACAATGATAGCTTGCCAATAATCTGGGTACAATTAGCCAATTATCAATCCCCACCTGAAACGCCAGAAGAGAGCTCCTGGGCGGAGCTTCGAGAAGCGCAGCAAGAAGCACTTTCAGAGCCCAATACTGCGATGATTACCGCTATTGATTTGGGGGAAGCGAAGACCATTCATCCACTCAACAAACAAGAAGTGGGGCATCGTTTGGCGCAAGCCGCTCTCGAAGAAGTATATGAAAAAAGGACTAATTACAAAAGTCCAAGATTCTTGAGAATAAAAAGAAGAAGGAAAAAGTATATTGACATCATCATCGAAAATACAGGTACTGGATTACAATCCAATAATAAAAATATTAATGGATTTTCTATAGCAGGAAAAGACAAAATTTTTCACTGGACTACCGCAAAAATCATCAAGAAAAATGTCATCCGAGTTTTTTGCCCAAAAGGAACAAAAGCCCTATCCATTCGTTATGCTTGGGCAAACAATCCAGCCCCCTTAAACATTACCAATTCTTTTGGCTACCCCCTACTTCCATTTAGGACGGACCACTGGGAATTATCCACCAAATTAATCACCAGACAATGACCCATTTTTTCAAATTTTTTCTGCTATTGGTTTTAGCAGTTTTTGTGAGTTGTTCTACTTCAAAAAAAGTGGCTCACACACCACAAAAAGAAAAAACAACAAAGACAATTCATAAGGAGATGATACATTCTACCATTGCCAACCAAAATGTAATCTTAGGTAGCAATTGGAAAACCTTTTATATTGTCCCAAATCCTACAAAGTCAAAAATAATTTCTAGGTCTTTTTTGGGGTCTAGGTACTCCTATATCGAACATAGTGAAAATGGGCTAAGCTTTATCAAAACAATGGTCAAAAAATTCAAGGATAAAACGGATACGCTTACCATCCAAACAAAAACAGAAGTAGGAGAAGCAAACTTGTCTTATACCCAAACTATTGTCAAAAGCAAAGGTGCCATTACCTATGCTTCGACCGCCAAACAACTAGACCGTGCCATCAAAAAACACGCAAAAGACCGAAAACCGCTCACCGTTTTTCTCAACACGGGCGACTATGGAGATTATAAAATTGAAAACCAAAACAATCTAACCTTGGTGCCAACTTCGAGACAATATCCTATTTTCAGAAGCATTACAATTATTAATTCCAATAACATCAACCTATTCAGCCTACATATTACGGAAGAAAAAAAAGAAGGCAAAGAAGCTTTTTATGTAAAAATTGATAAAAATTCTGCAAATATTAATGTCTCTAATTGCCAAATTGAAGCCGCCTACGAAACCGAAACTTGGGAGCCCAACGATTGGAAAACCAAAGCCGCTAATGGCATCTATTCTGAAGCATCCAATTGTATTTTTAGCAACAACCTGATTAGACACGTTCATCATGGAATAGAAACCAAAGGCGACAATTGTATCGTTTCCAATAATATCATTATTCGATTTGGCGGGGATGCTATCCGCAACACGGGCAACAATAATATTTTTGACTCCAATTATCTGGCGGATGCGCTCGTGGATGACTACGCAGAAAAAGGAGGAAACCATGATGACCTTTTTCAGGCTTGGACTTTTGACAAGCCTATCTCCAACCTTATTATTAAAAATAATATTGCCATCAACTGCACAGACACCACCAATCACCTGCAATCCAAAAACGTGCAAGGTATCGCCTGTTTTGATGGTTTTGAAGAAAATTGGGTCATTGAAAACAACTTAGTCATCCTTGAGCACCCGCATGGAATTGCCCTTTTTGGAGCCAATAATTGCGTAATCAAAAATAACAAAGTCGTCTATAATCCTTTCCAAAAATACCATTTTGAATCTTTGCCTTGGATAATGATTCATGCGCATAAGGACGGTAGAAAAAGCCATAACAACCTGATTACCAATAATATAACAAGTGTAATCGAAGTAAAGGACAAGAATTCTGCAACGATCGAAAACAACACCCTAACGAACAAACCATTCTCAAAATATTTTCAAGATTATCAAAACTGGATTTTTGATAAAAAATAAAAACCGATTACAATGAAAATTTTCTATTCTATAATTTTATTTTTTTTCAGCCTAGCATTGGTGCAAGCTCAACAAACTTTTCCGATTTCGCCGATTGGAACGCAGCATGTATTTCCCGGCGCAAAAATAACGACGCACCTATCCGCAGTCAACCATGACCTGCCAAGCATTCACCTAGCCGCAATCAACCTACCTAATTTTGGAAGCTTTGAAGACGAAGGCAAAGGTTTTGGAGCATATACCTTTGAACCGAACGAAGGAGATGAAGGCACCTATCTTGTTACGCTCCAAGCTATCAGTGGCACAGATACTTCACTAACTTCTTTTCAGGTAATTGTGCAGAATTTGCCAAATGGAAATAAATATTATGTCGATCCTATAAATGGAAATAATAACAACCCTGGTACTGAAAGTCAACCCTGGAAAACCTTACAAGACGTATTTAATACAGGCAAAACCATTACTGATAATTCCATTGTGTATTTAAGGTCTGGCAATCACGGAGCTCCTGTTGTCAACAAATTACAAAATAAACAAACCTACATCGTTGCCGAAAAAGGGCATACGCCCATGTTTGAAAAACTTAATTTTTTCTTAGCCAAGAACTGGGTTTTGTCTGGAATTAAAATATCTCCAGAAGCTGACAGTACATCGGCCAAAGGCAATTACCTAAGAATCCAACCCACTTGCTCCAATATCACCGTAGAAAACTGTGAGATTTATGGCACATCAGATGTCATGAATTGGACAACCAATCAAGATTGGTACGACAATGCTGGAGACGGGGTGCTCATCAATGGCAAGAATGACCTTTTTAGAAACAACTATATTTATAATGTTTATTTCGGACTAACCGTAGATGGAGCTGACAATATCATCTCCCACAATCTACTCAACAACTTTGGTGCAGATGGTTTTCGCGGACTCGGAAATGGTAGTCAATTTTTGTACAATAGAATTCAAAATGCGCTGGTTGATGATTATGCCACAGGAAACCATGATGATGGATTCCAGAGCTGGGCGACTAACGGCCCTGTTAAAAATATTACTTTAAAAGGCAACCAAATTTTCAGTCATACCGACCCAACACTACCGCTAAAAACATCCATTTTACAAGGTCTCGTCAATTTTGATGGTTTTTCCGAAAGGTGGGTTATCGAAGACAACATAGTCCTAACCGACCACCCACATGGCATCACTTTACTTGGCGCAAAATTTTGTAGAGTTAACAATAACACGGTGATTAACAACCCTTTACACCTATTTTCTTATGGAAATCCACCATGGATTCGAATCGGGCCACACAAAAATGGAGCGAAAAGTTCAGGTAATCTCACCCGCAATAACCTGATGGCCTTTAATTATCAAGATGGCGATCCTGGTAGCTTTGATCACAACCTTATTGCTAATAATACAGACCACTTTGTGGACTATGCGCATTGGAATTTTCATTTAAAGCCAGGCGCTGCCCCCATCAATGCGGGTACTTTTGTGGACGGCTCCACGTTGGACAATGATGAAAAAATACGTTTGGATTCTTTTCCTGACATTGGAGCTTTTGAGTTTGGGCCAAAACCATATGATTTTGAAAAACCAACACAAATAAATAATATTCAAGTCCAAGATATTCAGCCTACCTCTATCTCCTTATCTTGGGCAGCTGCTACTGACAATTACATCGTCAAAAGATATATCATTAAATCTAATCAAGGTAAAACAATACGGACGGATTCTACTTTTGTGAAAATACTTGATTTGCCTGCTGGCACCAACCAAGACTTAAATATTTATACCGAAGATTATGCTGGTAACCTTTCGGAAAAAGTAACTTATAATTTTACAACCCCAGACTTCCTTAATGACTCCGTTACAATTTCAATTTCCGCTCACCCAAATGATCAGCTCCTAAAGTCAAATGGCACAATGTTATGGGTAGGTTTACAAAACAACACGGTAGGTGGATTTACTTATTTTTATGACGACTGCGCAGCTCTTCCCTTCCAACTACCGACCATCCCAAATGGTTATAAAATTGCCCAAGCAAAATTAACAATTGAGTACAACCGAATTGTCAACAATCCTGTCGGCAATGCAGATCTTTATGTACTCGGACTCCGCAATACTCCATCTATCGGTGTCGCTGATAATTGGCAGGGCAATTTTGGCGAAAGCCCTAACGCCGTCGCACTAGAAGATGATTTTATTTCTAATACTAAAACTCTTGGGGCTCTTTCTACTGCGGATACCACAAATATCAAGCTAGCAGAATACATCAACAATCAATCATCCATTGCTAATAAATTTTTAATTCTAAGAATTAATTCGGACAAAGAAAATGAATCTAATTACCGGTTCTATCAGTTCGCTTCGGCTGACCACCCAAATACATTAATACGCCCAAAGCTTGAATTGTTATTAACTAAGTTAGTGCCCTATCAAGCCATCTCCAACAAGCAATTATCCGTTTATCCAAATCCAATTATGGAGAATCAACCCATTCACGTCCGTTGGCCCACTGGCACACTTTCCAATCAGATAACGGTGACCATCACCAACCTTAGTGGCCAAATAGTTACCCAACACCAGCTAACGACTACTTCAAATCAAATTAAACTTGACGCTAATAGGATACCCGCAAATGGTACTTACTTCCTGACAATCAATGATTTAGATACTTATTTGGTGAGTAAAATCGTTCGCTAGTTCGGCTAAATTGGTCGGCCAAACAGTAACAAAAAGGCATAGGCAAAATAAAAAGAACAAACGTTTGCACAAAATCCAAAATATTCCCTATATTAGCCCTTAGGTACTTGACTACAAGGACTATTAAAAAAGGGAAAGACATGAAATTTTGGCAAAAAATAATGGCAGCAATGGCGATTCTGTTATTGCTTACTCCTGCGTTTGCACAAGAATCAAAAGTAAAAATCAACCACCAAGGCAAAGCCTTTACCATGCTCAAACATGCGTGGACGGCTCAATGGATTACACATCCCAAGGCTTCGACTTTGGATTTTGGGGTTTTTCATTTTCGTAGAAATTTTAATCTTGCGACTGTTCCCAAAAACTTAACCATCCATCTATCCGCCGATAATCGATATCGATTTTTTGTCAATGGACAACTAGTTTGTGATGGCCCAGCCCGTGGTGACATCAACCATTGGAGATACGAAACCGTTAATATTGCCAATTATCTACAAATCGGACAAAATACTTTAGCGGTTGAAGTAGTTAATTTTGGAGAGTTTCGACATGCGGCTCAACAGACATTCCAGACAGCTTTTATCTTACAAGGCCCTGAAGGATTTGAACCTAATTTAAATACAAGCAAGACAAGTGAATGGAAAGTAACCAAAAATTTAGGGTATGATTTCATCCCTTTTGTCAGTGATTCAGTGGGTGGATATTATGCCGCTGGTCCAGGCGACGTCTTGGATGCGAATCAATATCCCTGGGGCTGGGAACAAACACAATATGATGATAGTCAATGGCTTAGCCCAAGAGCTGCCATGGTTGAATTTGCGGTTGGTCGTGGTTTTTTGTTTGGCAGTACATGGTACTTAGTCCCTAGAGAAATTCCATTTATGGAGCATAAACAAGAGCGATTCAACAACATCATACGCACAGAAGGCATTGATAATATTAGTGCTTTCGTAAAAGGAAAATCAATCACTATCCCAAAGAATAAAAAGGTAACGATTCTACTCGACAACAAAACCCACACCATCGGATATCCCGAAATGTATTTCTCGCAAGGAAAAAATACAAAAATTAAAATCACCTATGCGGAAGCTCTTTTCTTCAAAAACTCAAAAGAAAGAATAGCTCATAAGGGCTGGGAAAAAGGTCACCGAAATAAAGACTGGGATAAAAAAGAGATTCGGGGTATTTATGATATTATCATTGCGGATGGTGGTCAAAAAAGGAAATATCAACCACTCGCCATGCGTACTTATCGGTTTGTACAGTTAGATATCGAAACGCAAGATGAGCCGTTAATTATTGATGATTTTTATGGGATTTTCACGGGATACCCCTTACGGGAAAAAGCTAAATTTAATGCTGATGACCAACACCTTGATAAAATTTGGCAAACTGCATGGCGCACCTTACGCAACTCATCAACAGAAATATTTATTGATCCATATTACGAACAGTTACAGTATGTGGGCGATTCTCGTATTGAGTCGATGGTTTCGATTTATGTCTCTGGAGATGACCATTTGATGCGTAAGGCCATCAAGTCTTTTGATGCGTCTCGGCTACCTAATGGCTTGACACAGAGTAGGTTCCCGTCGTATATTGTCCAAGTCATACCCACTTATTCGCTCCTTTGGGTGGACATGGTGCATGACTATTATATGTATCGGGATGACCAAAAATTTGTGGAACAATTCCTACCTGGTATAGAGTCCGTACTAGGGTGGTTTGAGCGAAAAACAGACCATACGGGTATGCTCACAGAACTAGAATGGTGGAATTTTACGGATTGGACAGCAGGCTTTCAAAATGGCATCCCACCAGGGGCTGATGATGGTTACTCCGCAAATGTCAGCCTGCAATATGTCTATGCCCTACAAAATGCCGCAGATATTTTTGAGCATTTCCATCAAAAAGAAAAGGCCAATCACTTTCGTAAAATAGCCGATAAAATTAAATATAACGTTCGAGTCAGATGCTATGACATCAGTAAAAAACTATTTGCCGAAAGGCCTGAAAAAGATGTATTTTCTCAACACACCAATATCTTTGCCATTTTGACGGATGCCATCCCGATAAAAGACCAACCCGATTTGATGGAGCGTCTATTATCTCCGAAGGACAATTTTGGGAAACCAATTGACATCATCAAAACTTCCATCTATTTTCAATTTTACATGAACCGAGCTCTGCAAAAAACAGGAAAAGCAGATTTATATTTAGATCGGCTACAACAATGGGACAACATGCTCAATATGGGCATGACTACTTTTGGCGAGACGGATGATGCGCCCCGTTCTGACTGTCATGCCTGGAGCTCTACTCCTTGTTTTGAATTTCTGCATACCGTGGCAGGCATACAACCTGATGCGTCAGGTTTTAAAAAGGTACTAATTGAGCCTGCGATGGGTAAACTCAAAAAAATAGACGTTTCCTTCCCCCACCCTGCTGGAGAAATTATGGTTCAACTAAAGAAAAAACGTAACGGAAAGTTGAAAGGAACCATCACCCTTCCGGAAAATATAACAGGCACATTTAAAGCCAATGGACAAACCATTTCGCTGCAATCTGGAAAAAATAAAATTTAACAACACCTGATGAAAAAAAAGTTCTTCCTTCTTAATATCATTTTTCTACTTTTTGCGCAAGCCTTAGTTGCCCAAAAAGTATTAACCATCTCCTTAAATGGCTTCGCCGAATTTGAGCAAACCACCAACGCTCATCCTCCGAAAACTTTCTCCAAAAAAATACCCGTTCCCGGATTAATTGACCTAGCCACTCCAAAAATAAAGGACTATCAAAAATATTTTAACGGGACTTACACCCCTAAATATAACTGGTATAAATTTAATTTCAAATTAAAACCCAACTACGCGAGAAGGTTCGCTATCCTAAAACTTCTCAAAAGTAGATTCTACACAACCATCTACCTAAATGGCTATGAATGTGGAAGTTACAAACAAAACAACACGCCAATTGACTGCAATCTCACTCCCTATATCAACACAACAGGCAACAATGAATTATTAATACGAGTAGCGGATCGACCACTCTCTCCCACCGATGCAGCGACGGGCTATGACCGAGAAAAATATACGAATATCGCAGGAATATGGGATGACATACGCATTGATTTTTTAGGCCCTGTGGTGGTGCATCGTGCGTTAGTTTTACCCAATTTAAAGGAAGAAAAAGTCCAAGTTAAAGTTCGCCTAGAAAACTACGCCAATATATTAGAGCGCAATATGGAGTACTCCGATATTGACTACGAGCTATTTGCATACGTTATGGAGAAAAAAACTCAAAAGGTTGTATCAGACACTTTTTTTGTCCGCAAGGACTTAGCCTGTCAAAATGGTACACAAATAAATTTTGAATTAAAAATTAAAAAACCCACTCCGTGGTCTCCAAACCAACCTTTTTTGTATGAAGCCGTCATCATGACCAAAGCAAAAAGATTAGTTTTCCACCAATACGGGGAGACCGCAGCAAAAGATCCTGACACCAAATATAAATGGAAAGGTCTAGGAGATACTCGAAAAATCACCTTTGGGATGCGTGACTTCAAGGCCGTCGGTAAATCCTTTCAATTGAATGGAGAAGAAATCAGAATGTTTGGATCGACCATCATGTTGAATCGTTTTTTTGAAGATAAAAATCGGGCGCAATTACCATGGGATACTGCTTGGGTCAAGCGATTGATGATTACTATTCCCAAAAGATTGCATTGGAATTTTATGCGCGTGAGCATCGGCGGTCTCCCCAAATTTTGGTATGACTTAGCTGACGAATATGGCATACTCATCCAAAATGAATATAATATGTGGAATCTGCGCGGTCGTAATGAACAATACCGACAGGAATACACCGATTGGATTTGGGCTGATGGCAACCATCCTAGTATTATTATTTGGGATGCTTTGAATGAGCAAAAACAAGATTTTATTGGGCGCACCTTGATTCCTGAATTAAAGAAAATTGACCCGACCAGAATTTGGGATTTGGGATATATGAAAGCTGACGACAAGAATAAATTGGACATGCTCGAAATTCATTGGTATCCCCTAGCGCATGGGTGGTGGGTCAACGACGAATGGGTGGAGCAACATCCGCATCAATTTGATTTTGGCTTTTTAACTAAAAAATATGATGGTATTGCCCAATTCAGATTAGCCACTACCCCCATCATCGTCAATGAATATGGATGGCTTTGGCAACATCGAGATGGGCTTCATTCCGGTGTTAGGACTTACGGGGCTTTCGCCAAATATGACCAAGTTCCGTACACTAAAAATTATGAATATTTTGAGCCTGATGGGAGTCAAATTTATGCGCCACGAGATGTCTATGAATTTTATTTAGGCAAGAATGCTTCCGCAAAAGAAAGGTGGCATTTTCAGGCGTATATGCTAGCCATTGAATCCGAAATTTTGAGAGCTACGGGAGAAGTAGATGGATTGGCTTCTTTCTCCTATCTCTCTAATAATCAAGGATATACGGGTGATTGGTTTAAAGAACCGATTAAAGATTTAATCCCGACGCAACCACTATTAGTCCAATATCATACGACCCAAAAACTGGCTGCTTTTTGGAATCTCCCCGATGCTAGATACAACCCCAAACGAACCTATTACGCTCCCAAAGCCAACCAAATATTCCCGATGATTATAATGAATGATTCTCCCAAAGAAGAAATAGGTACTTTAGAAGTTCAGTTATTAGATGCGAACGGAAAAGTGGTTGCAGAAAGCCACCAAGTATTAAAAATTGAAGCCTTCTGGCAATGGCCGATCAATGTTCAACTAAAGCTCCCTAAGAAAAAAGGTGGCTACATGTTGATTTCTACATTCAAAAAGAAACGAAGCAGACAACCCGCTCAAGTCAGCAGAAGATATATTCAGATTGGCGCTGAAAAACCCAAAAAATATTTTGACTATCAATATCAATTACCCAAGCTTTGGGATGTTGATTTTCATTAAAAAAGAACATCATGAATCTAACAAAACATTTTGCGTTCCTATTGGTCTTGCTGTTTGTCAGCTGCCAATCAACTCCTAAGACGGCCCCGACATCCCAAGACAAAGCCATCTCCGAGTCCACTACGCCCACCTATCGCAATGGTCAACAAAATAAAGTGATGACTCCTTTTCGCCTACCTTTGGCCGAAGGTAAAATTAAATATATAGACTTAGACAAAGACGGCGACCCCGATGTATTAGAATATACTATTAAAAATGGAATCCCCGTCAGATGGATTGATGATGACGACGACATGACCAATGAAGATGTAGAAGGAGATATGGACAGTGACTGCGTGATGCTAGACTTGAATAAAGATGGAAGCTACTCGGGCCCTAAAGATTTGATGATAGACTGGAGTGATGAAGATGGCG
>CAMZKG010000222.1 GCA_947311105.1 uncultured Saprospiraceae bacterium | reverse complement strand
GAGCCGCTTCGCTGGTTGAGTCGCTTCGCTGGTTGAGCCGCTTCGCTGGTTGAGCCGCTTCGCTGGTTGAGTCGCTTCTCTGGTTGAGTCGCTTCGCTGGTTGAGATGCTTGTCCTGCGGACTTCGCTGGTTGCGCCTTAGACGATTAAACGTGTCCACCCAAAACCCCAAAAGTGACGAAGGAACACCCCAAAAGGGAAGCGCCCCAACCCCCTTAACCCTCCAATAAGCTACTTTCATAAAAAATAATTCCAGCGGCGACGCTCACGTTTAGGGAGTCGGTTTCGCCTGTTTGGGGGATGATGCACAGCTCATCTAATTCACGGCGGGTAGCAGAGCCGATACCTTCACCTTCAGCACCTAGGACAAGGGCAAAAGGGCGTTTCCAGTCCATTTCGCGGATACTCTTTTTGGCCGCAAGGTCCGTACCGATGAGTGTAATACCATTTTCTTTGAGTAGCTTGAAGGCACCCGCTAAGCTTTTTTCACGGCACACAGGGATTTTTAGCAAAGCGCCAGCCGATGTTTTGACGGCAAAAGAGTTGGCAGAAGCTCCATTTTTGGCAGAAATAACAATGGCATGAATCCCAAATACTTCTGCAGAACGAGCAATCGCACCAAAATTTCGGACATCCGTAATGCCATCTAAAACCACGATTTTTGGCGTAAGCCCTTTCTCGTACAAGTAGGGCAGCACATCTTCCAAAGACTGATAAACCACTTCGGTACCAATCGCCAATACGCCTTGATGGTTACCTCCATATAGTTTGCCTAGTTTTTCTTTAGGGACAACTTGAAGGGGGATATTACGAGAACGACAAAGCCAACGCAATTCTTTTTCATAATCTCCGCGAATTCCTTTTTGAAACATCACCTTGTCCACCGGAGCATTACTCTTTAGTGCTTCCAAGACAGGATGTCTTCCTGCAATCATGGGGTCTCTTTCTCTTCTCATTTTTTCTTTTTTTGATGCATACTGCGGGCATCTGTACGGTATATCGTCTTAAAATTCCATCACTTAACTCTCCGCATCTTAGCCATATAAAACCCATCAAACCCAAAATCCTGTGGCAACAAAGACTTCTCTTCGATTAACTCAAATTGGTCATTGCGTGCCAAAAAAGCTTGGACTTGTTCTTGGTTTTCGGATGGAAGAATGCTGCATGTTACGTAAGTCAGGATACCTTCTTTTTTGGCAATTTGGCTGTACTTGTCGAGCAGTTCTTTTTGGGTTGCCTTTATGTTGTCTATAAAATCAGGTTTTAGCTTCCATTTGGAGTCTGGATTTCGTCGCAAGACACCGAGTCCCGAACATGGGGCATCGATAATCACACGGTCAGCGGTGTTAAATAGTCGTTTATATACCTGAGATTTGACGATGGGGCGAATTTGGATGTTGGATGCTCCAGCACGTCTAGCTCTTTTCTTCAACTCGGCTAATTTCCATTCGTGAATATCTGTAGCAATTAACTGCCCTTTGTTTTGCATCAATGCCGCTAGATGTAGGGTTTTGCCACCCGCACCTGCACAAGTATCCACGACACGCATTCCAGGCTTAATATCTGCAAAAGCGGCGACTTCTTGCGAAGAAGCATCTTGTACTTCAAAATAGCCTTTCTTAAAGGCTTCGGTACTAAAAACATTCGTCCGTTTTTTCAGGATGAGTGCCGAATCCCCAAAAGGGTAGGTGAAGATATTTTCTTTTTCTAGCGTGGCTTTTAGCTCCTTACGATCAATCTTTAAAGTGTTGACTCTCAATACAATAGGAGCCCTTTTGTTGAGAGCATGAATGGTCTCTGGCCACTTTTTCTTTAATTCCTTTTGTCCCAATTCATGTAGCCAATCGGGTATGGATTCTTTGGACTCTAGCTTGGAGATACGCTCTAATCTGCCTAGTAAGGTTTCTTGATTAAGGTGGCGAAATTCATTCCATTCGGGGAGCTCACCGCCTTTGGAGAGCCAGTAGATGGCAAACATCTGATACCAATCTTTGACCGATTGTGGCTCTAAAGTTCGGACTTCATGAAAAAGGCGATACCATCGGACGATTTCATAGACTGATTCAGCAACAAAACTACGGTCTCTTGAGCCCCATCTTTTATTACTTTTCAAGGTGTATTGGATGGCTTTGTCAGCGTATCTTCCGTTTTGGAAAATCTCAAACAAGGTAACGGCCACTCCTTCCACTAAATTTGCGTGTAATCTCATCCTGCAAAGGTAGGGGAATTTCTGTTTACCGTCTGCTTTAACAGGCAGTAAAGCGGACTCAATAATTAAACAAGAGCAAAAATTTAGCTATTTCCTTGCGTTTGGTTGGTGCTTTCCAGGCGCCGTCATAATCAATTCGTGACGGGACAATGCCTTTGGGCGTTTCTATTAGATCCACATCCATTTTGATGTCAAAATTAAAGACAAACGTATTAGCTTTAAGGTGATATTTTTTGGAGATGATGCCTAATTCGGCTTTATCCATCCACATTTCTAGATACTTGATGACCGTTTTGTTGGGGTGATTGGGTTTCGCGATAGCGGTAAACACATAGCAGGGTGTATCATCTTTATAACGTCGAGATTGGATTTTGAAGTCATAATACTTGATCATCTTTTTGTCAAAAATGGCTGTTTTATGCCCAATCAAAGGAATCTCTACTTCTTTCCCTGGATTATAAATGAGTTTTTTGAGCTGTTGGACATAATTTTCCATACGGGAGCGGTCGGGGGGAGTCGTGGGCTTAAGCTTCGGACAATGCTTGCCCTTATGATAAAAAAGTCGCTCAAACATCTTAGCCGTATAATATCGATGCTTCCCTTTGCGCTTATAATAATTACCCGTTGCTTTTTCCGAAAGGATAGTCATTTCTACGCAATTGCCCACTTCTTTTTGGATCAATTCGCTTTGGTAAGATGCTTTTTCTTTGCCCTTGCGGGAAAAAAAGTGGAATTCATTGGTACTTTTGTAAGGGACAGACCGTAGCCGATGGAATGCTTGTTCAAAGACGGTATCGGCTTGCACAATCTCAATAAGTCGCTTGACATCAAACCCCTTTTTGGCAGCAACCACCACATCTGTATCCAATACAATGCGCGAAGCAATGGAATCCGTCACCTGGGCTTGTAGCCAAATTGGAAAGAAAAGAAGTAATAGGACTCTATTCAAGTTTTAGTTTTTTTGGTAATAATTATATACTGCCAATCAGTTGAACAGTTGCAGGCTTGCACAAAATGTTAAGGTTTAAGAAACCCCTAGTTTTAACCGCCTTCTTAGCATTTTTATCGTCAGAGCTTTGGTTTGTCAAGGTTTCTCAAACCGAGCACAATTGGACAAAAAACAAAAATACGCGGCTTAATTGGTTACCTTTTCTGAACGTTAACTCATAGCAAGTCCCCGCAGGCGTTCGGCTTCATCATGCCCAAGGTACCTTTCGATAGCGCCATGCATCCAATAAATAATTGGCGTAAGCCCAACAGCCATGATGAACTTGTAGATGTAATTCACCAAGCCGATGGCAAATACTTGACTGAGCGTCCAATTGGCTCCAATATAAAAAGCGATAAACAAAACGACAAAACTATCAATCAATTGTGAAATCAATGTCGAACCTGTCGAGCGTAGCCAGATATATTTTTCTCCAGTCGCTTGTTTGATACGATGGAAAGAGACGACATCGACCAACTGCCCAAGCAAAAAAGCCACCAAAGAGCCGATAATAATCCATAATCCTTGACCAAAAACCAACTGGAAGGCATAGTTGTAGTCTCCGACTTTCGTCAAAATATCTTGCTGTTGACTTGGTG
>CAMZKG010000221.1 GCA_947311105.1 uncultured Saprospiraceae bacterium | reverse complement strand
CTATGCTCGCTTGCAAAGTGTTTTTTCCACATGGCGCAAACATGGGTACAATGTTTTTGAAGAATTGAAAACAATGATTAACGATGGGAAACCAGCTTTTTTGCTAAATCCTACCTAAACAGTTACATTGATTCTAACTTACATTTAGGGAGTGAATCTATACCGACTATGCTTTTACAACCAATTTTGGAGAATGCCGTAAATCACGGTATCTTTCACAAAGCGGGAGCAGGGTTTATTGAAATACGTTTTGAAAAGATAGACAGTGGCTTTGTCGTACGCATCTCAGATGATGGCCCAGGATGGGATAATGTTCAGCAGATGTTGCAAGATTCTTTGTCAAAACCCCAGCTTAGTTCAACCAAAATACTACAAGAAAAAATAGAATTACTGAATCAGTCGCAATACTGGAATATTAGTTTTGAAGTGACGACGCCCAGTACGATGAATGGTTTTCAGGCTACAGGGACTTGCGTAAAATTTGTAATCAAAAAAGGGGATAAGCCCATAACATCAGTTGTTAGTGAAATACAAACACAAAAGCCAATTGCCCATTTTCTAACCCACAAAATGCCTAAATCATGATAAAAGCAATACTTATTGACGATGAAAAAATGGCTTTGGATGGCTTGAGTCTGAAGCTCAAAAAACATTTTCCTGAGCTAAAAATTATTGCCGAGTATATGAATCCCAAAGAAGCCGTAGTAGGGGTTAATCAACTCCAGCCTGATTTAGTATTTATTGATATTACCATGCCGCAAATGAGTGGTTTTGATGTCCTTGCTGCCATTGATGTCCCTAGCTTTGAAGTTATTTTTGTGACCGCTTATAGTGACTATGCCATTGAAGCAATTCGGCATGCGGCTATTGGGTACTTGGTGAAGCCACTGGATGAAGATGAACTAATAGGTGTTGTTAATCAAGCAGTTATAAACATTAAAAGCAAGCAGTCGATAGATAAAAATATGCTATTATTGTCTCATCTGCTTACGCAAAACCAATCTGGGCGAATAGCTATTCCCATGCAAAAAGGGATGCGATTTTTGAATGTAAAGGACATCATACGCTTTAGTGGAATGGATGGTTATACGCAGATTTGTTGTGTGGGAAGCAAGCCGATGTTGAGTTCGTATAGTATCGGAAAGTTTGCAAGAATGGTTAAAAGTCAAGGCTTCTTTAGTTGTCATAAGTCGCACCTGATTAACTTGAAATATGTCATTGGGATTCTTAATAACGGAATGTTAGAAATGGTTGATGGCGAAATACCATACAGCAAAACTAAGAAAAAGGAATTACTCGAACTGATGCAGGTTGGATTGGATGAGTCCTGATTTTATTGTTCAATCGTTCAGTCCACTGCGAGAAGTCAATGTCCTTTTTTATTTATAGATTTCGCAAAATTTTATTCTCAATGGTTCGGTTATTATTTTGGCAAAAAAGAAGCAAGTAATCCCATAAACACTGGCTTTTTTCTATTTATTGCCAGTTATGTCTTTGGCTGAGTTGTGTAAAATAGAAGTTAATGCCTGAATCAAAGTTTGAAAAAATAAATAGGCGAGCGACCTAAAACCCCTTCGGGGTTTCCCTGCTTAGCCCATCGTGAAGCTATGGGCTAAGAAAGGTTTGTAGTGTAAATACGTAGGCGTAGCGGGTCACGCTGTAAACTTCTGACGCTGAGTAAGGTGAAATTTGAAGACTTTTGGCAGGGATTTCTTTTTATTCAAATACCTTCAAATTTTGCCTTAATCAAGGAAGAAGTTGGAGGCGTGGCAGGCTACGTCGGAGTATTGTTTTTTTACAGAACCATTGGCCCAGCAAAATATGACAAAATAGGGCACATTTTCCCCTTTTTCTCGTATAATCATTCATCCAAATGAAAATATTAAAAGGAGATTGAACAAGAAACCTACAATTTTAGCGCGATTAATTCATCCAAAGCCAAAGGGGACGTCTTTGTTTGCCGATGACCTAAATAGCGAAGATACTGTGGTTCAGCTGTTTGACGCTTGTCAGATTTTTCAAGGACTCATTTATGCCAAAGGGTGGGAATATCTCATCCAGAGATACGGGTTAGAAAAACTCTACCAAATTGATCAAAAAAGCGGTTGGTTTTCTTCAGAGACGAAGCAAGAATGGTTAGAGTCCGTTCTTGATTGGGCGTTAATTTCAGGTTTTAATCTCCAAACTCAACATTTTGGTGTTTATGACAAAAAGAAAAACTTGTTCACCACGGATGATGGTCGTTTGGAAGTGGTGGACTGGAGCTATTTTCGAAAAAGTCTTAGGTAAAGACCGCAAAATTTTGTATTTTTGGTGGTCACAAACTTACAAATGCAAGAATTACTCCATCATCTAAATAAGATTTATCGGCTTGCGCCAAAAGCGGAACAAGCTTTGTTGGGTATTTGCGCAAGCGTAAAGGTAGCCAAAAACAAAGATTTGCATCCGATTGGGCACACCTGCCGCAATATCTATTTTGTAAAAAAAGGTCTTCTTCGTATTTATTATTTTAAGGACGGGCGAGACATTACCGAAAGTTTTCAAATGGAAAACGCTTTGGTCGCTAGGGCTGATAGCTTATTTGATGCCCAACCTTCTCAAAAAGGAATTCAGGCAATTGAAGATACGGAATTAGTGGCAATTAATTCTACCAAACTCTTCGAACTCTACGATGAGCATCATGATATAGAGCGTCTTTTTCGCAAGATTTATGAGCAAGCCTACGTCGCTACTGTTGAGCGAATAGAAAATATTCAGTTTTTTACCGCCGAGCAGCGATACCAAAAAATAAAAGAAAATTATGCGGATGTACTGCTTAGAATCCCTTTAAAACATGTCGCATCCTATCTTGGTATTTCGCAAGTAAGCCTTAGCCGTATCCGAAGCAGTAAAACGGACTTTAGCCCGTAGTAAAACGGACTTTAGTCCGTTAAAAAGGCAAACTGGGCTCGTAAAATAAAGTAAAGCAGGCGGAATAGCTAGTAGTAAAGCAAAAAGAAATTATTTAACATTTGTAAAAGAATTTGGGGAAGGAAAGTCACATCTTTGGTCCATGAAAGACAAATGTAACATCAACGATAAAAATAAAAATTGCTGCACTCCAAGCACATCTGAGCCTTCCAGCAATCTCCAAGCACATTGGGATAAAACCTACCTTAGTAAGCCCCAAGAAAAACTTGGATGGTACGAAGTTGATTTATCTGCTACCCTTAATCTTTTGGCGAAAGCCAGCCTAAAAAAGGATGCACATATTTTTATTGTGGGGGCGGGAAGTACGACTTTGGTTGACGAGTTGTTGGCACTTGGATATACAAATTTGACCGCAACAGACATCAGCCAAGTTGCTTTAGAATTGCTAGCAAAAAGAGTTGATAATGAAGGAGTTAGCTACATTGTCGATGATTTGACGAATCCCACAGTTTTAGAAGATATCGAGCCTGTAGATTTTTGGTTAGACCGTGCGGTATTACATTTCTTTACAGAAAAAAAGGCTCAGGATACCTACTTTGATTTATTAAAAAGGAAGGTAAAAGGCGGTGGATTTGTACTCCTAGCAGAATTTAGCCTAACAGGTCGAACAAAATGCTCGGGGCTTCCAGTACGGCGATATAGTATTGAGATGTATGAGAAGCATCTTGGAGATCAATACCAATTGATAACATCCTTTGACTATGGCTATGTGAAACCTTCAACTGGTGAAGTCCGACCTTATGTTTATGGGGTGTTTGGGAAAAGGGTAGAAGGGGAAATGGGCTAGAGTTATCGCCCATCCGAATCCAACTTCTCCTTAGTCCCTTCCGCCATTCGAACAATAAAATCTTCAATCGACTCTCCTTTTTCTTTAGGAATCATCTCGAGCATGGCGGCGAAGCTGTCGATGGCACGTGTAAATCGATCAAAAGCGGCTTTTAAAATCTTTTTGTCTTGCGTCTCCCAATATTCGCCGTCATCGTGCAGATCAAACTCCGAGAAATATTTTTTACTGACAATGGTTCGGTAAAAAAACAATACTCCGACGTAGCCTGCCACGCCTCCAACGTCTTCCTCGATTAAGGCAAAATTTGAAGGTGCTTGACGAGATGTAAATCCTCTCTAAAAGTCTTCAAATTTCACCTTACTCAGCGTCAGAAGTTTACAGCGTGACCCGCTACGCCTCCGTATTTACATCACAAACCTTTCTTAGCCCATAGCTTCACTATGGGCTAAGCAGGGAAACCCCTACGGGGTTTTAGGTTAGGTTAATCGCATATAT
>CAMZKG010000220.1 GCA_947311105.1 uncultured Saprospiraceae bacterium | reverse complement strand
CGGAGAAAATTCGTGAATTTTCTAACCGTACGGAGAAAATTCGTGAATTTTCTAACCGTACGGAGAAAATTCGTGAATTTTCTCTACGGGTGGATTGTTTTGATAAACAATTCCTTTTTTTGTTCGTCGGCAATGGGTGCAGGCGCATCAATCATCATATCCCGCCCTTGATTATTTTTGGGAAAGGCTATGAAATCTCGTATGGATGCGGATCCATTCATTACAGATGCCAATCGGTCAAACCCGAAGGCAATTCCACCATGTGGCGGCGCTCCATATTCAAAGGCGCCCATCAGAAATCCAAATTGCGCTTCTGCTTCTTCTTCCGTGAATCCCAATAATTTAAAATTGCGCTCCTGTAATGCTCTATCATGTATTCTGATAGAACCACCACCTATCTCTGAACCATTCAATACCAAATCATAGGCGTCCGCACGGATTGCCCCCAAAACCTTTCTATCCGATGATTCCATCTTGACAATATCATCTTTCTTTGGCGACGTAAATGGATGGTGCATGGCATGATACCTTTCGGAATCTTCATCCCATTCTAACAAAGGAAAATCAACGACCCAAAGGGGCTTAAAATCCCCTTCTTTGATTAATCCATATTTTTTGCCTAACTCTAAACGCAAGCTACTCAACTGGTTACGGGTCTTTTCGGCATCTCCAGAGAGAATAAACAAAACATCTCCTGCTTCCGCTCCAAAACGCTCGCCCCAAGATTTCAGTTGCTCTTCCGAGTAAAACTTACCCACCGATGACTTGATTGTGCCGTCGCCTTGTAATTTGACATAAACCAAGCCTTTGGCGCCAATTTGCGGACGTTTGAGCCATTCTGTTAATTTCTTAAAATCCTTATTGCTCATATTATCAGCTTGTCCTTTCAGGCAAATGCCCACGACCAACTCCGCATCATCAAACACACTAAACCCATGACCTTTTACTAAGTCGTTGAGCTCCGAAAATTGCATTCCGAATCGCAAATCAGGCTTATCCGAACCATACAAACGCAAAGCATCATCATAAGTCATTCTCGGAAAATCATTCAACTCGATACCTAGAGTTTCTTTAAATAGATGCTTTGCAAGCCCTTCAAAAGTATTAAGAATATCTTCTTGATGGACAAACGCCATCTCACAATCAATCTGGGTAAATTCTGGCTGACGATCCGCTCGCAAATCTTCATCTCTAAAGCAACGGACAATTTGAAAATATTTATCCATGCCCGCCACCATCAAGATTTGCTTAAAAGTTTGTGGGCTTTGCGGAAGTGCATAAAATTGTCCTGGATTCATTCGAGAAGGGACAACAAAATCTCTAGCTCCTTCTGGTGTACTTTTGATTAAATAAGGTGTTTCTATTTCCAAAAATCCTTTTTCCGCAAGGTACTTCCTAGACTCTATCGCCAACTGGCTTCTAAAAATAATTTTTTGCTGCAAAGGCTTACGTCTCAAATCCAAATAACGATACTTCATCCGCAGGTCATCTCCCCCATCCGATTCGTCTTCGATGGTAAAAGGTGGCGTTTTGGAACCATTTAGGATATTCAAGGTCGTCACATCAATTTCGACATCCCCTGTTGCTCGATTAGGGTTTTTATTACTACGCTCTCTGACGGTGCCTTCTGCTTGAATGACAAATTCACGTCCTATTTTTCGCGCACGATCAGCCAATTCGGGTTTTTCATCCATGTTAAAGACCAACTGTGTGATGCCATATCTATCTCTCAAATCAATGAAGGTCAGCCCACCAAAGTCTCGCCCAATTTGGACCCAACCAGCTAAAGTTACAGATTCGCCCACATTGGCTATTCTTAATTCTCCACAATTATGCGTTCTATACATGGATTCTTTTTTTATTGGTAAAATTCGCGCAAAAGTACGATGTTTTTACGAAAGACGGTGGCTTTTGTTAGGATAAAAGGAGTCATCGCCCCCGAAAAACCACCAATAAAATCTTATAGCCCGCTAGGATACTACCTTTGATTGTTCCTGACACCTTGGACTTCCCTACTCGTTGCCGATAATTGACAGGCACTTCGGTCGTTTTAAGTTTTTTTCGAGCGGCTTTGACTTGCATTTCGGCCGTCCAGCCGAAGTTAGGGTCTTTCATGCCTAACTTCATCAGTGCATCCCACCGTATCGCCCGAAATGGTCCCAAATCCGTAAAGGAATACCCATAAATCCAACGAATCAAAGTCGTAGCCAGCCAATTACCAAATTTTTGCGGAAGCGTCATCGCCCCCCCTTCTCTCTGCCCCAACGAACGAGAGCCAATGACCATGTCCATCTGCTCTTCGATAATGGGTCGCACGACATCAGGTATCTGCTCTGGAAAATCCGAATAATCTCCATCCAAGAAAACAACAATATCGGGTTTTATCGAAAGATTTTGAATATAATCCATTCCCGCAAGGCAAGCCGTACCATATCCCTTTTGGGGCGCCTGTACGACAATTGCCCCCTTAGAGCGAGCGACTTTGGCGGTACCATCGACACTCCCATTGTCGCCGACGATAATATACCTAACTAATTGATTAGGAATACTTTCTATCACCAAGCCAATAGAATCAGCTTCGTCAAGAGCAGGAATAATGACATCTATAATCACTTTTTTTTTACAAAAGTAGCCAATAAGATGATAAAATCTTCGTTTAGTTTTCAAATATATAGATGAATTTCACCAATCCGATTTATTTCTGTTTTTTTATTCCTATTTAGCTTTTTTTTGATTAAATTCAGTCCTTAAAACAACAGTACCTATGATTCAATCCATACCGTTTTTGAATAAAACATGGACAGTTGCCCATGTAGAAAAAATCGAAGATACCACCGACAACGTAAGACATATCTGGTTGCGTACCAAAAAGCTTATCAAATTTAAACCTGGACAAAATATCTCTTTGTATTTGCCTATTTCGGAGAATGAGCCCGAAAGAAAACGCACTTATTCTATAGCGAATACACCGAATAAGGATGGGCTATTAGAAATATGCATTTCGTATGTAGATGGCGGCAAAGCTTCGGACTTTCTATTCAATGAAATATCTGTGGGCACAGAGTTAAAAATCCGGGGGCCGTATGGCAAGTTTACGCTTCCGCGAAAAATAGACAAAGACATTGTTTTTATCTGCATGGGTACTGCCGTTGCACCTGCGAGAAGCATGATTTTATCGATATTTGAGAATGATATGGCTCGAAAAAAAGTTCATCTCATTTTTGGGGCTCGAACCAAAAACGGACTGCTTTGTGTAGATGAATTTTTAAATTTAGCCACAAAACATGGTGAATTCAAATACTCCTTCACCTTTTCTAGAGAGACCGAAGAGACGTCCAAAACCAAAAGAAAATATGTCCACGATATTTATTTAGAAGAATACAAAAATCCGCGCAAAGATGTTATTTTTTACGTAAGTGGACGCCCTTCAATGATTGAAGAAACCGTGGAAAACCTAATCGACCTAGGTTACAATAAAAAGCAGATTAAATACGACATGAATATTTAATATTAAGTTTCCGTACCAATGGTTCGGTCATTATTTTGGCAAAAAAGCAGCAACTAACCCCGTAAACACGTGCTTTTTTCTATTTATTGCAAGTAATGTCTTTGGCTGAGTTGAAAAAAATAGAAGTTAATGCCTGAATCGAAGTTAGAAAAATTAAATAGGCGATCGACCTAAAACCCCGTAGGGGTTTCCCTG
>CAMZKG010000219.1 GCA_947311105.1 uncultured Saprospiraceae bacterium | reverse complement strand
GTTCAATTGGCTTCGCCGTTCATTTGCCTTCGGCGTTCAATTTGCCTTTGGCGTTGATTTGGCTTCGCCGTTCAATTTGGCTTCGCCGTTCATTTGCCTTCGGCGTTCAATTTGCCTGCGGCGTTCAATTGCCTGCGGCGTTCAATTTGCCTTCGGCGTTCAATTGCCTTTGGCGTTTATTTGCCTTTGGCGTTTATTTGCCTTTGGGGCGGGTTATGCTGTAGTATTGTTTTTGGCGATCCCTTTAAAAAACAAAATTTAATTGACCATTTTTTGCCATAAAACCAAAAATATTATCTACTTTTGTGGGTTCTATGAAAAAAGTGTTTTTCCGCAAGGAAACAGACCGAATACTAAAAGAAAATAACCGAATTATATGTCAACGGACAATCCAAGAATTTTAGACGTTAACATCTCAGAAGAAATGAAATCGGCCTATATCGACTATTCCATGTCGGTAATTGTGTCTAGAGCGCTTCCGGATGTTAGAGATGGATTAAAACCAGTACATAGACGTGTCCTTTTTGGCATGCATGAGCTGGGTTTAGTACACAACAAAGCACACAAAAAATCAGCCCGTATTGTAGGGGAAGTACTCGGTAAATATCATCCACACGGTGATACTTCTGTGTATGACTCTATGGTACGTATGGCACAAGATTGGTCACTGCGTTATCCCTTAGTGGATGGACAAGGAAACTTTGGGTCGATGGACGGCGATAGTCCTGCCGCTATGCGTTATACGGAAGCGCGCTTACGCAAAATATCTACCGAAATGCTTGCCGATATCGAAAAAGATACGGTTGATTTTCAGTTAAATTTTGATGATACCCTAAAGGAACCTACCGTATTACCCGCCAAAATTCCTAATCTCTTAATCAATGGGGCTTCAGGTATCGCCGTAGGGATGGCAACAAATATGCTCCCGCATAACTTGAATGAATCTATCGATGCCGTGGTGGCAACTATCGACAATCCAGACATTGAGCTTGATGAGCTCATGACGCATGTTAAAGCGCCTGATTTTCCTACTGGTGGCATCATTCGTGGAGTCTCAGGTATCAAACAAGCGTATGAGACTGGACGTGGGCGAGTCGTGGTCCGTGCCAAGACGGAGATTGTTGAAAATAGCTCTGGCAAAGAGACCATTATCATTACAGAAATACCGTATCAAGTCAACAAAGCTACGTTAGTCGTAAAGATAGCAGACCTAGTGACTTCTGGGAAAGTTCCTGGTATTAGTGATATCAGAGATGAATCTGACAGAAATGGACTACGTGTAGTCGTCGAGATTAAGCGTGATGCGATGGGTAGTGTTGTTTTGAGCAAGCTATTCCAATATACTCCTTTGCAGACGTCTTATGGCATCAACAATATCGCCCTAGTGAATGGACGCCCTGTCGTACTTTCCTTGAAGCGGATAATTGAAGAGTTCATCAAATTCCGTATCGAAGTCATCGTAAGACGAACCCAATACGAATTGGCGAAAGCCGAAGCTAGAGCCCATATCTTAGAAGGATATTTGATTGCGCTAGATCATTTGGATGAAATCATCGCCTTGATACGAGCTTCCGCCAATCCCGATGAAGCGAAAGACGGTTTGATCAGCAAGTTCCAATTCTCAGAGATCCAAGCCAAAGCCATCTTAGAGATGAGATTGCAGCGGTTGACAGGCATGGAACGGGACAAAATCAAGAAGGAATATGCCGAAATTCAAGAAAAAATAACGTATTATAAGTCTATTTTAGCGAGTGAAGATGTCCAGCGTGGCATCATCAAAGACGAATTAGCCGAAATCAAAACGACTTATGGAGATGATAGACGCACCGAAATTAGTTTTGATGAAGGAGAAATCGCTATTGAAGATTTAATCCCTAACGATGAAGTCGTTATCACAATTTCTAATCTAGGCTACATCAAGCGGACAAAATTAGAAGAGTATCGGACTCAAGCACGTGGTGGACGCGGTTCGAAGGGAAGCAAAACAAGAGATACAGACTTTTTGGAGCATTTATTTGTGGCTAATAACCATAATTATCTGCTGCTCTTTACAGAAAAAGGTATTTGTCATTGGGTTAGAGTATTTGAGATACCCGAAGCCGCCAAAACATCTACTGGCCGAGTTATCCAAAACATCATCAACTTGCCTAAAGACGATAAAGTCAAGGCGTATATGAAAATTGATGACCTTACGGACAAAGACTTTATGAATAGTCACAATGTCCTTTTTGCCACAAGGCAAGGAAAGGTCAAAAAGACTAGCTTAGAACAATTTTCTAGAATTAGGTCGAATGGTATCATTGCCATTTCTATCAATGATGGCGATGAATTGGTCGATGCGCGCCTAACAAATGGAAGTAGCCACGTATTTTTAGGTACTCGAAGCGGAAAAGCCATTCATTTCTTGGAAGAGAAAGTGCGCCCTATGGGTCGAACCGCGGCTGGGGTTCGTGGTATTACTTTAGGTGGCGATGACGATAAAGTAATAGGTCTAGTTTGTGTCGATTCTGACGCTACGGATACATCCATCTTAGTCGTTTCTGAAAAAGGAACAGGAAAAAGAACGGATGTGGATGCCTACAACATCACGAACCGTGGTGGTAAAGGGGTCAAATCTCTTCAAGTATCTGAAAAAACGGGACCTTTAGTGGCGATTAAGTCTGTTACAGATGATAATGAGATGATTATTACTTGTGAGTCGGGAATTACCATCAGAATGGCTTTGGATAATATTCGGTTGATGGGACGTGCGACACAAGGAGTAAGAGTCATCAAATTGGACGGCAAAGATAAAATTGCAGATGTAGCCATTACTTCTAGAGACGAGGATGAAGATATAGAAGATGATGGCATCGAAGCGGCTTTCAATGAAGGTGATGAATCTACGGAAGCTTCAGATGAGCAAAATGATACACCTACCCCACCTGAATCAGATGATGATACAGATGGTCAGGAAGATTAAATAATCGTTAACAGGCTACAAGTAATTTTTGACTAGAAAAACCGTAATATTTGTGGTGTTTAGTAGGGCTAATTTGGAAAGGACAAAATAGGACAACTAAACACCACTACTTTTAATCTAGGAGAAATATCTCCGCAAACATGGACTTTTAAGGCAGCCGAACTAGCACCTTAGACGTTTATTACGAAAATAAAACTTTGCACATGAAAAAGTTAGCACTTATTGGACTGATGTCCACTCTATTTGTCACCATGATTTTTGCACAAGGTGACCCAAAGAAAGCGTTTAAACGAGCGAAAAGCAATTTAGGCACTTACAAATTGGATCAAAAGAAGTATGATAAGCTTCTGGAAGCCAAAAAATTGATTGATTTTGCATCAAAAGATGCTAATTATGGTCAAAAAGCAAAAACCTGGAATCTAAAAGGGGACATCTATAATGCCCTATCAAGCAGTGTCCAAATCCAAAAAATTACGGACCCGTCCTTTAAGGATCCCTATCCTGATGCGGGCTTTACGGCTTATGAGTCATTTTTGAATGGGTTAAAATTTGCAGAAAAGAAGTACCAAAAAAGTGATGCTTTAAAGGGACTTTCAGATGCGATTGCTGCCGTATCAAATGCTGGTATTCAGGCTTATAGTGCGCAGGATTTTGCGAAAGCCTACAAGGCATTTAATATTGGGCTAGAGATTCATAAGCTATTGAAGGACAATGGCAAAAAATCTCCTTTTGATGATAAAGCTCAACTGCACAACCAACTGTATATCACAGGTTTAGCGGCACTTTCTTCTAAAAAATACGCAGAAGCCGATAAATTATTTAGCCAATTGAGAGAAGCAAACTATGACAAGCCTGAGATATTTGATGGTCTGTACAAGGTGAAGCTTGCAGAAAAGGATACTACTGCTGCAAGAGCTATTTTGGATGAAGGCATCAAAAAATTTCCTGGCAACAAGGCTTTGATGTACTCGCAGATTAATGACTACTTAGCAACCGGCAAAATAGCCGAGTTGGTGGACAAACTAAAAGTTGCCATCCAAGGTGATCAGAAAAATGCATCTCTACATGCGACATTAGGTAACGTATATGATCAGCTTTCGCAAAATGCCTATTCTGCAGGCAACAAAGCCGAAGCAGCGACTCAATTTGACTTAGCCAAAGCTTCTTATGCCAAAGCATTAGAATTGGATCCAAAAAACTTTACTTCAGTATATAGTCTTGGAACGCTTTATTACAACAAGGCTGCTAATATGTCAGCAGAGTTACAAGCCCTAGAATCTGACATGTCAAAAGCTGGTATGGCAAAATATGATGCTGTAAAGAAGACGATGAATGATATTTTTGCGCAAGCTCTTCCCTACTTCTTACAGGCAGAGAAACTTAATGGCAAAGATGCCAATACGATCATCGCACTCAAGGAGATTTATGCGAGAAAGAATGATACAGCTAAAGCTACAGAATATTCTGAGAAGTTGAAGCAATTAGTTCCTGCTGATAAGTAATTGCCTTTGGCTTACGTAAAAAGGATTAATCTAACTTTAGATTAATCCTTTTTTTTTGCTAAAATAGGCCCCTACAAAATAAAATCTGGTAGAATCTCCAAACGAAAAAGTATATTGACTTTCCGGAGTGGACTCAACAATTAGCCGATGAAAAACATTTTAGAAAATATTCCTACGGATATACCAGAAGAAATATTCGAGACCATCGTCCAGGCGGAGCATATCAAAATAGAAAGAATCTTATCAAAAGGGCACTCCACGCCCCCAAAATCGTGGTATAATCAAGATTTTGATGAGTGGGTAATTGTTCTTCAAGGTGCTGCTAGCATAGAATTTGACAATTTAAAGTCTCCAAAATCCCTAAACAAAGGGGATTTCTTGTGGATTCCTGCCCACCAAAAGCATCGGGTAGTTTGGACACCAGCAGACACCGTTACGATTTGGTTGGCTATTCATATTTTATAACGGTTACTAGAGCGTAGGATGTCGAGCCGAACGGCCGTTCGGGTGATAGCAATCGGGTCAGTGGATGCTAGATTCTAGTTATTGGATGCTGGTTACTAGTGACTAGAGCGTGGGACGTCGAGCCGAACGGAAGTAAACATATCTTTCAAAAAATAAAATACTTTTTTGCATCTAAACATCCTAATTACTAGTTTTTTCTCTTATCTTGCGGGCTAGATTAAATTCAAAAAAAGCCCTAATTGTTTATGGAATTAACTCCCATATACGAGAAACCAATTCTATATTCCAATTTACCCATAACGACGACTCGTTATTGGGATGATGCCGTATTTTTGTTTGATGCAAAAGAGTATGTTCAGTCCCTTACAGCCACGTTAAATTTTATCAATGAAGAGCTGCTAGTAGGAAATGCAATACAGGATGGCATGGCTGCCATCGAATACCCGCATGGTTCCGCTAATGTGACCTTCTTTCTACGAGAAGGTATTTTCCATATAAGTTCATCGTTTTTGAAGGTACCCGAAAAAAACAAAGTGCCGTTATTGCGAAAAGTGGCAGAGCTAAACTTTAGCCCCTTGACGCTTACGCAAATAGTATATTCCAAAGAAGAAGGCGGGATTTTGAGCTTTAAAGCGGAAATCCCCATTGAGCTAGTTCAGCCGAATAAAATATTTGAATTAATCAAAGAGATATGCATATTTGCGGATGAGTTTGATGATGAGTTTATCAAGAAGTACGGCGCAAGCTTTTATCATGAGCCATTTATCACTCAACTATCTCATGACCAAAATCAAATAATCTGGGAGCATTTTACCACATACATCAACAATGCCTTCTCATTTATCCAGTATTATGAAGAAAAAAGATGGAATGAATATGTCTGGGATACGATCGTGGAGACCTTGCTAGCTATTGTTGACAATGCTTATATTAATGGGTATTTGCGCACATCAATAGAAGACAAAATTAGATTTTTACGCAATGATAAAGAGACCGATCTAGAGCGAAAAACAACAATTGGGAAGAATTTTTTGCTACAATTAAAGCAAATGCCCAAAGAAGAAATCATGAAGGATGTCTTTCTATCCAAAAAGTTTATTGCAACGAAGCAACGTGCGACAACCAAGACTATAGTTGATTTTCTTAACTCCCAAAAGTCTACTATTGATTCAGATATAGAAGAAAACAATTTTCTTAATGCTTTCTACCATCTGAAGTATGCATTCCAGCTATTGATGTACAGCTACAATTTAGACATCAAATATTGGGAAGTCATCACCGATAGCTTAGCCAATTCTTCAGAAACTTCCTGGGAAACAGGAACGGAAATTTTGAAAGAGACTTATGACCGATTTGTCTTGGGGGACATAGATCAAAAATTAACGACAGAACTAAAAAAGAAACCAACCAAAAAAGGTTTTTTTGCAAATTTATTTAATAGATAATAACCAATATAATGACTGATTTTTCAAGGGCTATATTCAAAATCACCACTTCTTCGGGCTCTGGTACTGCATTTTATATCAAAAACAAAGAATTATTTGTTACTAATTTTCATGTTGTTGCGGGAGAAAAGAAAGTCGCCATCCAAGATGCTGATAGAAATCGTTTTATTGGTCTAGTGGTTTATGTCAACCATGAATTGGACATTGCGCTTATTCGTAGCAAAGTAATCCCCAAAGACACCCCTAGTATCACACTAGAGTCAGACCTTGAAATCAAAAGCTTACAAAAGATATATGTACATGGCTACCCTTTTGGTATGCCCTATACGATAACCAAAGGGGTCATTTCTGCCCCCAATCAACTCATTAACACCAGGCGATATATCCAAACCGATGCCGCCGTCAACCCTGGCAACAGCGGCGGCCCCATGCTTAGTGCCGATGGAAAATTAATCGCCGTAACTACGTCCAAGTTAAATCAAGCCGACAATGTAGGCTTTGGTATTCCCGCAAGTATTCTTTATCAAGAAATCGAAGAATTTAACCCCAAAGATCCTTTTGAGTTTCATGTAAAATGTGATTCGTGCAAGCATCTTATTACCGAAGAAGCTGATTTTTGCCAAAACTGTGGCAACGACATCAATCCCACATTTTTTCAGCATTATGACCTTTCTCTTTTTGCTACTTTTGTCGAAGATGCTTTGCGTTTGATGGACTTAGACCCTATTCTCGCAAGAGCAGGTAAAGACTATTGGGAATTTCATCATGGAAGTGCTTTGATTAGGATTTTTGTTTTTAAAGATGATTATTTGGTGGCGACTTCACCACTCAACAAGCTTCCGCAAAGTAACCTAGGCGATTTATTAGAATACATTTTGGACAAAAACAATCCTAACAAGCCCTACACACTTGGGATTTCGGACAATCACATTTACATTTCCTATCGTGTCCATCTTTCTGATATTTTCTCTCCTACCAGCGACTTAATTAAAGAAGAGCTTAGTAAGCTTCCGCAAAAAGCAGATGATCTAGACAACTTTTTTGTTAATACCTTTAACTGCGAGTTTGCTGTCGAGTCTAAATTACCTTAAATAGCGACTTTTTTTGGGATATGCTGGTGACTGGCTACAAATATCTAAGGGTTTTTACGTAATATTATATTATTTTATCATATTTTGTTTTTTTAAGCCAAAAAATAAATTATATTGAGCCTTACACGAATTATATCTATGTGGAACAAGCCGTTCCACATTAAACACAATCAAAAATTAACTGAATCTAAATCAACAAAAATGAAACGTACACCCCTCCTTTTCACCTTGCTTCTGACACTCTCACTATACAATGCTTTTAGTCAATCAAGCATTGACCTAAATTTTTCTCCACAAATAACAAATACCACAGTGGGCAGCACTGTCACCATCACCCTAGATGCCACCGACCTAGCCAATTTACTAGCCATGCAAGTAAATATTGAATGGGACAGTAGCTTCTTGGAGCTCCAACAACCACTCACCAATATCAACTCTTTGTTTTTCAATCCTGACTTACAAACCAATCTAATCAATGGCGGTCTTTTGGCCACCCAATGGCTCCAGCCTACCAACACACAACTACTTACTGGCTCATTATACGATTTAAACTTTACGGTATTACAGGAAGGAACTACTGCTGTTTATATCCAAAATTCTGGAACAAGCCCCATATTTGCCACAAACTCAGGCCAAATATCTGTAACGACAGATACCGCAACGGTTATTATTACTCCAAATACTGGAGCTATTAACTTGGCCTGTAGATCGGATATTAATATTGTTGCTCCGTTGGGTACAAACTCAGCCGTGGTCAACTGGAGTTCGCCAACGACAAGTACCACATGCCCTACTAATTCGGATGTCACACTCACCCAAACAAATGGACTAGCATCTGGCTCATCATTTGGCATCGGACAACATACTATTTCTTACTTAGCAACCGACAGTTGTGGCAATACCGCATCATGCTCCTTCACTATCACCGTCACAGAAGATACAAACACAGGGTCTATCGCGCTATTCTGCCCCAAAAATGACAGCATCACCACCTTGCCCGGACAAACCGACACGGTCGTTCTATGGCAGACACCCAATCCTATCACAACTTGCCCAATCAGTTCAGATGTAGCAGTGACTCAAACGGCTGGACTTCCGATAGGTTCTTCCTTTCCCTTAGGCACACACATCGTCACCTATACTGCCACGGATAGTTGTGGAAACACCGCAACATGCTCATTTAATATTACTATTACGGAAGGTGTTGACCCTGGAGAGTTTAGCTTAGTTTGCCCCGATAATATTACGGTCAATCTTCCCGCCAATCAGTCGGCAGTTCAGGTGAGTTGGAATCAACCAACAACCTTATCTAGCTGTTCCATCAGCCCCAACGTAACGCTAACCCAAACGAGTGGCGCTAGTTCTGGCTCCCTATTTTCCCAAGGCAATCACACGATAACCTATTCTGCGTCAGATAGTTGTGGCAACTCATCCACTTGCTCATTTAACGTAAATGTTACCGAAACAAGTACTTCTTCTTGCCCAAGTACCATTAATGGTTTTACCAAATTGGGTGAATTTCAAGGGCATGGATACTATCTATCTACCGCTTCATCAACTTGGCAAAATGCACAAAATATAGCAACCACAAATAGCGGCTATCTTGCTTCCATCACCACACAAGCAGAAAATGATTATCTCCAATCGGAAGTTACAGAGATGGCGTTTATTGGGCTAAGTGATGAGATAACAGAAGGGACTTTGATTTGGGAAAGTGGTGAAAATTTATCTTTTACGAACTATTCTAATTGCTCTTGGTGTGGGGCTAATACACCCGTAAATGACTATGGTGTTTTCTTACCATGGGATGGTTCGTGGTCTTTCGACAATATTTGGATACAGCGTAAATTTATTTTAGAGAGATCTTGTGCCTCCAATCCTTCTACGGAGCTCACCCTACATTGCCCATCAAATATCAATCTAACTCTTGCCCCTAATCAAACATCGGCCCCAGTCAATTGGTCAACTCCAACGGCAACAACCACTTGCTCCAATAATAATATTACGATTACACAAACGGCAGGCCAAGCATCAGGCGCTTCTTTTCCGCAAGGGACACACACCATTTCTTATATGGCCACCGACCCATGCGGCAACACCCAAACTTGTTCATTTACCATCTCAATCACTTCCAATAACACATCAGATTGTCCACCGACCATCGCAGGTTTTACAAAAATCGGTGACCTAAATAATCATGCGTATTTTATTTCCGAATCTGAGATGACATGGGCACAAGCACACAATGTCGCCGCTTCCGCAAATGGATACATCGCGTCGATTGCCACTCAAGCAGAGAATGACTTTTTGCAAACTAACCTTTCGGAAATGGCTTTTATCGGTATCAACGATGCACAAAATGAAGGCAGCTTGATTTGGGACAATAACGACCCCGTGACTTACACAAATTATTCTAACTGCTCTTGGTGCGGTACTAATAATGATGATAATGACTTTGGTGTATTCTTGCCATGGGATGGCTCTTGGGCCTTTGATAATCAGTGGGTTAGACGTAAATTTATCCTAGAATTGAATTGTGGTTCGACCAACAATGGAAGCCTGACACTTTTCTGCCAATCGGATGATGTCACCTTGACCATCCCCACGGGGCAGACCCAAGTCACTTATACTTGGAGCGATGCGATTCCTTTTTCTTCCTGTCCTTCCAATGCCCTAGTTAATGTCATTCAAACTTCTGGGCCTACATCAGGATCCCCCTTATCGGCTGGCACCTACACCATTACTTACGAAGGCACGGATGATTGTGGTAATTCTGCCAGTTGCAGCTTCACTATTACAGTCATCGGAGCATCATCGGGTTGTGGGTCGATTGCGGGATATACGCTGCTTGCGCAAAATAATGGACATGGTTATTATCTTTCCGACAATACGAAAACTTGGGCTGCCGCCAACACCAGTTCTCAACAACAAGGTGGATATTTGGCGGCCATCAGTAGCCAAGCGGAAAATGATTTTCTCAAAAATCATTTGAATAATAATATGGTTTTCATCGGATACAATGATGCAAATTTGGAAGGCAATGGCGCTTGGAGCAATGGGGAGCCAGTCTCTATTGATTTGAGCTACAATAATTCTTCCGAAAATGATTATGCAGTGATGAATTTTTGGGCAGGCACTTGGGATATGTACAACCAATGGGTAGCTAAAAGATATGTCATGGAAAAAGTTTGCGCAAGTAGCCAACCCATATCCATCCACCCAAATACACATGCAACCAAAGCCCTACTTAGTCCAAATCCTGCGGCTAATCGCATCACAATCCAAATGAATTCTTCGAAAGAGCAGGAAGCTCAAATCATCATTTTCACCCCTTCTGGGCAGCAAATGATAACTTCAACACAATTGCTCTATAAGGGGTTTAATGAATTTAATATTCTTTTAAGCGACCTAACGAAGGGAGTTTACTTCGTCAAGATTATTGGAGTCGATACTTACGAAGTATTGAAATTTATTAAACAGTAGCTCTAAAAAAATGGATAGTGGGCAAGTAAAACTTATCCACTATCCATTTATTTTTGTAACGGTTTAGGCAGAGCCGTTTTTGGCTTATCCTGCGCTCATCCCCAACTACACCAAAGAGTTATAATCAATTGATAATCAAGCAAATAATGCTTGACATAGCCAATTTATTTCTAAAGATGCATCTCTATAACATCTTTATAGAGCCATTAAATATAAGGAAGCCCTATCAAAAAAGGCGTTTCACCCAATTCGTTGCACGATTAAAAGAATAATACAAAACAGGGACAACAATCAAGGTCAAAAAGGTAGCAAAGGTCAAACCATAAATAACCGTCCATGACATCGGAGCCCAAAAATCCGCACTGTCCCCTCCACGATAATACTCCGGGTCTAAGTGCGTCACTAAGCTCGTAAAATTAATATTAATTCCCAAAGCCATGGGCAATAGACCCAAAATCGTGGTGATTGCCGTCAAGAGTACAGGTCTTAAACGTACAGCGCCTGCATGTGCAATTACGCTCTTGAATTCATCCGTAGGTAAACTTTCCTTAGGTTCCATCCCCAAGTCCTTCTTCTTTTGTGCTAAGGATATTTCCACATAATCAATCAACACGATGGCATTATTCACTACAATTCCCGCAAGGGAAATAATCCCCATACCGGTCATGATGATGACAAAATTGTCCCCCGAAAAAGCATAACCCAAGAAAACGCCAATCGTACTAAAAACAATACTCAACACAATAATAATTGGCGTTAAAACAGAATTAAACTGCGCCACTAAAATAAAGAAGATGGCCATCAAAGCAATCATAAAAGCCCGATTCAAAAAGGCCATCGCTTTGGCTTGCTCTTCTTGTTCTCCCGTAAAAGTATAAGTGACACCTTTTGGCAAAGGATAAGATTCCATAATACCTTTTAGCTGCGCGACAATCTCATTAGCGTTATAGTTTTCTTCTACATTACTGTAAACTGTCACCACTCTTTGCAAGTCTTTTCGCTTGATGGAGCTATAAGTCGCACCATATTCAATAGAAGCAACAGCCGAAATAGGTACTTGCGCAATGCGCCCATTAGCAGGATTCCGAAAGGTTATTTTTTGCGCAAGCAAATCATCAATATTATTTCTATATTTTTCCGCAAGGCGAATTTGAATCGGATATTCATCTTCTCCAAGTTTGTACTTAGAAGCTTCATCTCCAAACACTGCCGTTCTGATTTCAGAAGCGATTTGCCCCGTAGAAATTTCGTACCGTCTTGCGGCTTCTCGGTCGATATGAATAATTAGTTGTGGTTTATTTAACTCCACATCTGCCTTTAGCTCTTCAATTCCACCGATATTTTGGTCATTAATATAGGCAATAATAGACGCCGAAGTAGTCAATAAAGTATCAATGTTGTCGGCGCTTAACTCCAGATTAATAGGCTTTCCAGTGGGCGGCCCTTTTTTGTCGCCTTCGACAGCGACTTTAACGCCAGGTACTCCTTGCACTGCTTCTCGAACGGCAATCATGGCATCTTTACTACTCAACTCCCCACGCTCCTTATCTGGGACAAAAGAAACCGTCAAACGTGCTTTGTTAGGAGAAGCTCCTGGCTCTGGTGGACCATTAGGATCCGCTGTATTTTCTCCAATTTGCGTAAGCACTTCTTCTACAATAGGCTCAAAAGGTTTTAGTGCTTTTATCACTTTTACTTCCATTTCCTTCATCACCTTATTCGTGTACTCTATGTCTTTACCTAGTGGCAACTCGATAAAAGCATTGACATATTTAGGATCATTGGTCGGAAAAAAATCAACTTTGGGCTTGCTCAATCCTAGAAAAATTAAAGACAAAACAAACAAAACCACTGTCCCAACCAACGTAAGAATAGGAACTTTTAAAGCAAAATGGACAATCTTGTCATAAAGATTTTCTAACCATGGTAAAAACTTACCTTGGAAGACTTCCGCAAAATAATTAAAGACAAAGGTATTGACCAATACGATTAAAATACCAAAACCTAACAGATTCCGAAAGGCCAATATTCCCATAAAATGAGTAATGAGCGCCACTATAAACATGACTCCCAAAGTAATCAATGCGATTCTTCGATTCTTATCCTTTGTCTCTTTGGAGTGGTCTTCCAACTTCATAAAATAACTTGCCAATACAGGATTAATCACCAGTCCCACAAATAAAGATGATGTCAAAACAATAATCAACGTAATGGGCAAAAACTTCATAAAACTCCCCATCAAACCTGGCCAAAATGCCAAAGGTAAAAAGGCCGCCAAAGTGGTAGCCGTAGAAGCGATAATGGGTATGGCGACTTCACCAGTTCCACGTTTTGCGGCTTCAACTGGAGAAAAACCTTCTTGGCGATGCCGATAAATATTTTCTATAACCACAATGCCGTTATCCACTAACATCCCCAGTGCCATAATCATCCCAAAGAGAATCATCATGTTTAAGGTGTAGCCCAACATGCCCACCACAATAAAACCCAATAGCATCGAAAATGGAATCGCCACGCCGACAAAAGTCGCATTACGAATACCCAAAAAGAACAACAAAACCAAAATCACCAACAACATCCCAAAAATAATACTATTTTCTAGGTTGGCGACTTGATCTCGAGTTTGGATAGATTGGTCATTAAAAATACTGACCTTCATCTGAGCAGGAAGTTTCTCTTTTTTGGCTTTCTCTACAATTTCTTTAATCTTGTCAGAAGCCGACAACAGGTTTTCCCCTTTTCTCTTAATAATATCCAGAGAGACCACTGGCAGCCCGCCCGAACGCGCATAACTCACCCGATCCTGATAACCAAAACTCACATCCGCCACATCTCTCAAATAAATAGGCAAGCCATGCTCACTTTTAATAATTAGATTTTTAATCTGATCAATATTTGTAAACTCCCCGATGACTCGTATCGCACGTCTAAAATCATTTTTGTTAATTTCACCACCAGACATAGTAATATTCTCACGGGCTATTGCCATCGAAATATCTCTAAAACTAATTTGTCGAGCCTGCGCAGCATATAAGTCAACATCAATTTTCACTTCTCGATCCAGCGCTCCCTTTATATTCACTTCTGATATTTCCGAAAGGTCTTCCATCTTGTCTTCCAAATACTCACCGTATTCTTTCAGCTCATCATTGGTATAAGCCCCCGAAAGATTGACCGTCATGATAGGTAATTGCGTCAAGTCCACGTCAAAAACATTCGGGTCTGTTTTTAGGTCATCTGGCAAATCAGACTTCGCCTTATCCACCGCATCTTTGACTTTTCGTAGTGCATCATCTATGTCTTGATCTGCATCAAATTCGGCAATAATCACCGAAAAATCCTGTATCGAAGTTGAAGTGATTTTGTCAAGACCGGCTATTGACTGCAACTGCTTTTCGATGGGTCTGGTAATCAAATTTTCAATGTCCACCGCCGAATTACCAAAGTGTGGTGTATTGATAAAAATTTTATTTAAGGTCACTTCTGGAAACTGCTCTTTTGGGATAGCCTTATAAGTGGACACGCCCAAAACAACAATAATAAACATAAGCACAAACACACTTATTCCATTGTCAATCGAAAGCGATGACAGCTTAAATTCCTTTTTTATTTTGTCTTTTAACTCTTCCATTATTTTTTATTCAAAACGTTTAAAACACTGATAATCAACATCTTAACACGATTATGACTTATTTTTGCACTTCAACTAATTCGCCATTCACGAGACTTGATGCTCCTTCGGCAATAATCACATCGGACTCCAAAATCCCGCTTTCTATGATAATTTTTCCATCATAAGTATCTCCCGTTTTCACAATATTTTTGTGGGCGGTGATGATTCCGTCTTTGTGCATCAAGGTCATTACATAATCATTTCCTTCGACATCTTGACGAATCAAATCCGCTGGAATGGCCATCACATTAGGGTAAGTTTTATCATTAATAATAATCTTAGCCAGCAAGTTAGGTTTTAGTTTTCCCTTTTTGGAGTTGGTGGCCACTTCCACCTTAAAAGTACGATTGGCAGGATTAATGGAAGAACCTATCAACGTCACTGGAGCAGTAAACTCGAAATCATCCAATGCAGGTATCACTACTTTTACTCGTTGCCCTTTTCGAATACTTTTGGTATAAATCTCGGGAGCTTGCGCCACAATTTTTAATTTATTGGGATTCAAAATCTGTACAATGGGTGCTCCAGGACCTGCCAACTCGCCTGCTTCCAAAATAACATGTTCGACAATACCTGAAATCGGGGCATATACATTGGCCTTTTTTAGTTGAATCTGTAATAATTCTATGGTCTTTTCTAATTGCTCTACCCTATTTTTAGCTTGTAGAAATTGCATCTCGGTACCGATTTTTTGTTTCCACAAACGATCTTGTCGTGTAAAAACATCTCTAGCCAAACTCAAGGCATTTTCCGTTTGTTCAATTTGTTTACGGATGGGTTCAGAATCAACCGTGGCTATAAGGTGCCCCCGACTCACGTAGCTGCCCTCCTTCACTTGCAATGACAAGATGCTGCCGCCCATCTGACTACTAGCAAACACCATATCCTCGGCTTCAACATTACTTTGAATCTCAATAAAGTGCTGAAAATCTTCTGCTTTTACCGGCATGGTCGTCACTAACTTCCCTTCCTTTTTGGTTGGTGCTTGTAGCTCGATGGAGTCTTGTAAGGTCTTAATAAAAGTTTTTAATTTACCTAAATCGGATTGCTTTTGAGCCAACATTTCTCTTTTGGCTTCCAGATCACCAGGGATAGCCCATGGATCCTTTTTTTTGCAGCCCACCATCATCAGAGCCATTAGGGCAAGCGACAAAATCGTAATTCTTATTTTCATTATTTTTCGTTTTTCGTTATCTGTCAAAAAAGGGAAAAGGTATTATTTACCAAGAGCTTGTTTTAATTTAATCTTGGCTTTCAAGAGCTCAAATTTACCGTCGATGATATTTTGTTGAGTTTGATAAAGCGCCATTTCAGCTTGGTTTAATTCGATACTAGACCCGACACCTTCCTTGTACTTAATCTTGGTCGTATCATATATTTTTTGCGCAAGCGCTTGATTTTTTTCTCTTTGCACCAAGTTCTTTTGGGCATTTTCATAATTGATACGGGCATTCCGTACCTGAAAGGCTAGCCCTCGCTCCATATCAACTTTTCCATTTTGCAGCATTTCTAATTGCAACTTAGCTTGTTGTACTTTTGCTTTAGTACCAAAACCTGCAAACAAAGGAATATTAATCTGAAATCCAATAACCGAAGAAGGCGTATAAAACAAATCCTTTAGCTTATCTCCTTGCCATTTCATGTCATAATTCACAAAACCATTGACACTAGGATAATAAGCAGATTCTTTTGCTTTAATATTTACTCGGTTTAATCGCTCTGTCGCCAAAATAGTCCGATAAGCAGGATGAGAAAGAAAATTTAATTTTTCTGCAAGCAGCTCATCCGGAATACTCGCCAAAACATCATCCGTAGAACTCGCCAATGTCAAGGTATCATCCAGCGGATAGCCCATCGTGAGCTTCAACACTTCCAAGGCCATCGTCCTGGTTCTCAACAAGTTATCTAACTGTACTTGAAGATTAGCTAGGGACAGATCTATCCGTTCTACATCTAATTCTTCCACAAAACCTTCTTTAAAAAGCGCCTGAGTTTCATTGCGCAATTGGTTTAGATTATTAATATTTTTTTGGATGGTTTTTTCGCTTTCCTGTATCAAAAGGGCAGGCAGATACGCATTCGTGACATCATCTTCTGCCTTTCGGCGAATAGCTTGGTAGTCTTCTTCTGCATAGGTTTTATATACTTTTGCTGCTTTTAATCCTTGTAGATAAGTCCAGTTAAAAAGCAACGAAGAAGCCGTCACCGTCCCCGAAATATTATGATTTTGTGCAAACGAAACTTCTCGATCAAAATTAGGATTACCCATACCAAAAGATTCAGGTAAGAGTACGACCGATTTTTTCAAAAAATAACTATCTCCAAAAACAGCATTGACTTGGGGCAAGCCCATTGCTCTGGTTTCTAGTATTTTTTGATTGGCTTCTTCTATTTTTAATTTTGCATTTCGGACAGCATTTTGGTGCCCTAGACTATAGCTCACTGCATCTTCCAATGAAAAGACATTGGCTTGCGCCAAAACCATAGAACAAGTCATCAATCCTACACTCATCGCTAATCCCATACGAAAGAAATGCTTGCGCAAAAAAAGTAGATTCATCTTCATAAAAAACTGATTTTCATTGGTTTATTGGTTTAATTTTGCTTTGTATTGCTCAAACAAACTGCGTCCTTCGTCCGTCATAATACCGTACATATGATAGTCAAAAAGCATTAAATACTGCATGTGCACATGACCTGACGCCCCTTCTCTATCACAAGCAGCGACCACACTCGACACATATACTTGCGTAATAAAATCAGGATTAATATTACTCCGATAAAGTCCTAATTCTATACCACCTTTAATATTTTTGGCAATCCCTTCGAGCATATTTTTTTGCTGCACATCATCCACAAACAACCAAATATCATAATAATATTTTTTTAGCTCCATCAAGACATCAGAAGACATTTCTTTATGATGATTATAGACCAAAGAACCTATCTCCACCATCTCTTGAATAGGATTGGCAGCAGTTTTCACAATCTTATCGATTTGCTCAATTTTTTCTTCTATATGGACTGTCACCAAGGCTTTGATCAAGCTAGCCTTAGAGTCATAATACTTATAAATGGTCTTTTTGGACATACCTGCTCCCTTGGCCAAGTCATCCATACTGACCGCCTTGAAGCCCCGCTTGTTAAATAGCGTATAGGCAACATCAAATATTCGCTGGATATATTGATCTTCTTTTTCCATGGCGCAAAGATAGGGATAAATATCTTGGAAACGCAAATAGTTTTTAAAGTTTCCTTGCTTTTTTCTGTGAATTGTTGATTTTGGTGGCTGAAATGTCAAATCCCCTAGACAACTGGGGCCAAAAATGACAAAAAGGATACAAGAAATTATTCTTGTATCCTTTTGCTTCTTTACCTTTCACCCAATCTATCTCAATACCGTTAAACTTAAGTACCGAAACTTAAATAGATAATTATTTACCATTTTTCCTTTTCACTCGATGCAACAAGATCCCTTTTCCATCGTCATACCCACTGGGTCTTACCGCTTCATTCTCAGAATTCATGACCAGCCTAATCGTTTCGCTATCAACAATTTGTACAATACCCAGAGACTTTCTCTCCTGTCCAGATTCTAATATGGTTATTATAAAATCCAATTCAAAAGGAGTAACTCCGTCATTAAATCTATAGGTCATTGTGGCTTTTTCTCCCTTAAAACTAAATTCCTTTCCTCCGAAAACATTTCCATCGATTTCAATAGAGACCACTCCATCCTCATAAAAGGTGAAATAACCGACATCGCCATTATCATCGCCGCGCCATCTCCCTATTAACGGATTCGTATCCACCACCTTAAAGGATAATAGTGGGATAATCAAAAACAGAATGATTAGATTTTTCATTTTTTTTACACTTTTTTTATTTTTCGACGCAAGTCAATTACTTTTCATTTTCCGTAAGGAATATTAGAGACTTTTGATGTTGTTATCGAGCCGAAGCGACATTTTCTGCCACGACTTCTTTCCCCTGCACGCCATCTACCAACACCTGCGCAATCGCCAAATTACTAAAATGATTAAGCGCAAAATCTCGAGCTTCTTGACCGATTTCCTTCAAGCGTTCGGGATGATTTAGGCAATATTGAATATGCTGAACAAATTCTTCTGGCGTATCAGCTATCAAAATATTGGTATCATGGGTCGCTTCGATGCCTTCTAACCCCAAACTCGTGGTAATGATGACCTTACCGAGCATCATCCCTTCGATTATTTTCGCTCGAATCCCGCTACCAGACAACAACGGCACAATCATCACCGAGTGACCATTTATAAAATCAGGCGCATTATCCACTTCTCCATGAAAGGTAACATTGGGAACCTTCAAATTCATCAAGGAATTAGGGGTCTTTTTCCCAGCCACATGAAACTCCAAATCAGGGGATGCCTGTGCGATTCGTGGCCAAGCTGTTTCCAAAAACCAATTGAGCCCTTCGACATTAGGCATCCAGTCCAGAGAGCCTATAAATGACAAGGACATCGGCCGCTCAAAAGACTGATTAGCAGGATTGTACAACGTCTCATCCAAACCAATCGGCACCACAATACTCTTTTTTGTTAAACCCAATTTTTGGAATTTTTTTAAGTCCGAATCGGCAATCGCCACAAACAAATCCACTTTATTCATGGCGCCTAGTTCAAATTTGCGCAAGCGTGCTGATGCCCGATTGAGTATTATTTTCTTGGGTAGGGATTTAGAATTGGCAGCAATGTGTGCCCATATTTCATGCTCCACATTGTGCGTACGCATCGCAACTATCGCTTTTGAATGCTTGCGAATTACGTCAATATAAGGCGCCAAAATGATGGTTTCAATTAAAACCATATCAAATTGTCCTTCTTCTAAAATTTTTATCAATTTTTGACGAAAGTCCTCCGTAATAAACCGGTCAACATGAAAACTTTTTGACGTAAAAAAGTTAGATAAAACATTGAAATAATTGACTGAATTGTCCAAATAGGACGTCTCTATGGACTGATAATGGTCAAAACTTGATGGTAATTGTCCTAAATCAAAGAAATGTTTCTTCGTATTCATGGACAAAAGAGAGACTTCGTGCCCCAAATCCCGTAGGGCTTTCGCCAAAAAGGTAACGGCGATGGACTCGCCATCATTTAAGGGGTAAGGAAATTTTTTTGTGAGTTGAAGTATTCGCATTTATCTCTTTTAGCCGTCTCTCTAGTCTTAACGCCAATTTTTAAAAAACATTGTCAAAACGATTTCATCTTGGGTCGATTTTAAATAGGAGTGCAATGATACTACTTTTTCATGTAACTGTTTAAATTTCGGGACTTAAGTGCCTACAACTGGCAAAAGGGTTAAAGATCAAGTGTGGGCTTTTTTTAGACTCCAAAACTTAAGCTAAAGGCGATCATCTCGTTTGTACTCGCCTGTATCTTGTATCGCTCATCGATTCTGTAACCTACGACCCAACATATTTGACCATCGCCCGATTCCAATAACCAAATCTGCTCCTTTTCGGGGACAGATAACTTTAGATTGGACAAGAAATCTTTAATTTTTTTGCTTTTGCCGCCCATTCCGAAAGGTTGAAATCGATCACCTGCCTTCCGCTTGCGCAAAATTAATGGAAAAATCATCTTATCTCTATCCAACCAAACAATATTTTCATCATCGGGTAAGCGCTGTCCATGATAAGATTCTATCGCCCAAGACAATGAAAACTCAGGGGTGATTATCGGCTCTTTTGACCAGGATTCTATCTGATAAGTCCGCCCCGCATCTTCCGCAAAATCCGTCACCAATAAAAATTCTCCATGTATAACCGCTCGTTTTTGGGATGACAAAAACACTTTGCTTGTCTCGCCCGAACTCAACATATCTTTGACCTGGGTTTCATTAAAACCGTAGTCCTTTAAGAGATAAAACAAGATGGTTTTGGCGGAAGCTAACCGACTAATCTGCTTTAAGTTCATACGCACTTCGTAGGCATCCTTCGTGACATACATCTGCTGTGCCGCTTCTAGATATTCCTTTAGCAACACTTCTATTTCACTCATTATCAATGCATTATGAGCAATATTTTGAACGACCGAAGGATTAATTTTTGCCAACAAAGGCATCACTTTATGTCGGATTAAATTGCGCGCATACTTTGTTTTTGTATTGGAACTATCTTCTCTCCAAGCGATGTCATTTTCTTTTGCGTAAGTGATGATGGCCTGCCTTTCGGCAAAAAGTAAAGGTCTTAAAATAAAACCATTTTGCGCTTTTATTCCGTGCAAGCCCGCAATTCCAGCTCCACGTGTCAAATTAAAAATCACCGTCTCCGCTATATCATTTTTTTGATGCGCCACGACTATCCATTGGGCGTTTATCTCTGCCCTAGTTTTTTCAAACCACTCGTATCTAATCTGTCGAGCCGCTTCCTGTATAGAAATTTTATGATTTTTTGCGTAAGCAGCCGCATCCTCATCTAGCTGATGATAGACAATATCATTCATTGCACAAAATTCTTGGACGAAAGCGGCATCGCCATCAGATTCTTTGCCACGAAGCTGAAAATTGACATGCGCAATTTCAAAATCAACATTCATATCCAAAAAAAGATGTACCAAAACCATAGAATCCACTCCCCCACTTACGCCCACCAATAGCTTCGTATTTGCCTGAATAAGAGACGCATTATGATTAATAAAATCTTGTAATAAGTTATTTGCCATCGAAAAGTATTTGTTTCATCACCAACAAATCAGAAGAGAAAACTCTTGATTATTGCAAATATGCTAATAATCTACTTACTTTGTACCATCAGCAGGCATCTTTTGCCACCCTTTTCTTTTTCAACAATCAATTGTTTTTCTATGTTTCGATTACTTTTTGTCCTAGCCGTCTCTTTATTGACCTTTTCTCAGTGTAAGACCACTAAAAAACCCGAAGAAAAAACCATAGAAAAAACGACCACCCAGCCCAAGCAAGCGATGACCACCACCACCGAAAAACCAACAGAACCCCAAACAAACTACAAACGCCCTGAAGGTAAAAAATACATCAAAGGGGGCAAAAATCAACCATCTAACAGTGTTTATGAGTTTTTTACTACGGATTATTGGCTTCCGCAATTTGCCATTTCTAGTCTTTCCAAAGAAGCCCATGTTCCCTATCAAGGTATGTGGCTAAAATTTGACCGTACTGGTCACTTAGTCGGTGGCATCAATAAGGAACAAAATATAGCGGGTAGCTGGACTTATGATGCCCAAAAGAATTTGTTGTTCATCCTTTCCAACAATAAAGACATCGAAGGCAAATGGTCACTAAATCGCTCGGGTTTTTCTATGGTTTGGCTGGCTCGAGAAGGGCAAAAACTCCAAGATATCCAAATCAAATTAGTAAATAGTAGTTTTAAGCCTGGAGAAGAATAAAGGTCAAGGGGCAAATCCTACCAAATAACAACAACAATCCCCAAAACCACCAAAACACTACCTAATACCTTGTGTATCAATTCCTGCTTACGCAAATAAGCAACTCTCGCTTTTTTTTGTGTAAACAAATAAGCCACCAAAGTAAACCACAAAAATGTATTCAACACCATAAGCGCCCCCGTCGTAAATATCACCCAATAAGGGGTCTCTGGCTTCAACAATACCGTAAAAATACTAAGAAAGAAAAGAGTCGCTTTGGGGTTAAGTATATTGGTCACAAAGCCACTGCGAAGCCCCACATACCAAGGCATTTCTTTGTGTGATTCTTGTTCAAAAGAAAATCGTTGACTATTGGCCCGAAACGACTGAATCCCCATATAAATCAAATATAATCCTCCACCCATTTTTATCAAATTAAAGAGAGCAGCCGACTCCGAAATAACCAGCGCCACCCCTGCTATACAATAGCTTACATGTACCAATATCCCCAATGCAAAACCCAAAGCCGTCCATACTCCTGTCCTTCGTGAATATTGCAGCGAATTTCGCAAAGCCATCACAAAATCTGGTCCCGGACTAATCACCGCCAATAAATGAGCCAAGACTCCTGCTAAAATTAGATTCATATTTTTTGTTTTTTTTTCTTTGGTCTTTGGTGCGCTCCTTCGTCGCTTTTGGTCTTTGGTCTTTGGTCTTTGGTCTTTGGTCTTTGGTCTTTGGTCTTTGGTCTTTGGTCTTCGGTCTTTGGTCTTCGGTCTTTGGTCTTCGGTCTTTGGTCTTCGGTCTTCGGTCTTTGGTCTTTGGTGCTGCCGCAGCGGCTTACTCTCATGACGTACACGTAGCCTATTACGCATCACCTTAAACACAATCTCGAGCTCAACCAGCGAGCGAAGCGAGTGACTCAACCAGCGAGCAAAGCGAGCGACTCAACCAACGAGCAAAGCGACTCAACCAACGAGCAAAGCGAGTGTCTCAACTAGCGAAGCGACTCAACCAACGAGCAAAGCGAGTATCTCAACTAG
>CAMZKG010000218.1 GCA_947311105.1 uncultured Saprospiraceae bacterium | reverse complement strand
TAAGTACAGAAGGGAAAGCGACTCCATATCTGCAAGATTTACTTGTTTATATCGGTCAGATGGAAAGTTATGAATTGGGCTAAGAAATGGCCAAAAAGCTATTAGAATTAAGTGTGAATGATACATTAATATTTAGGCTGACGGATAAAATGGGTCAACTTTGTGATTCATGGCTAAAAGAAGATGACCTAAGAAAAGAGATAAAGACAAAAGAAACAGAAGCCATTTATGCTCAGGTAGACGGAAGTATGATTTTGGCAAGAGAAGATTCTTGGAAGGAAATAAAACTCGGAAGAGTTTTTAAAGAATCAAACATATTAGAAGATTCGAATAATCGTAAGTACCTAAAATACAGTGATTATGTACATATTTAGGGAATCACTGGAGTTTTGATAATATGATGTCCGGTGTCATAAACGATTATTGTCATAAAAATGAAAACCTAGTATTCATCATGGCTGGAGCAAAATGGCAATGGACTTGGGTAAAGGCAGAATATCCTAAAGCAACTCAAATTTTGGACTTTTACCATGCAATGGAGCATATTGGAAAGTTTTTCAAGCTACAAGGAAAAACATCCAATGAAATATCAGAAATAGCCAACATTTTAAAACGAGAAGGTATTGAACCAGTAATTAAGTTAATTAAAGGAGAAGACTGTTCTAGTCAAAAGAAAAAGAAGGAAAGGCAAAATTTACTCAATTACCTAGCATCAAATTCTGAAAGAATGGATTACCCTTCTTATATTAAACGTGAATTATTAATTGGCTCAGGAGCGATTGAGTCCGCCCATAGAAATGTAATTCAGAGTAGAATGAAATTATCAGGTCAAAGATGGAGTAATTCAGGGGCACAAAATATGATAAACCTAAGAGTTTTAAATTTTAGTGGGTATTGGAATCGGTTAACAGAATATTTAAAGGCCGCATAACCGCAAGGAAAAATATTGCATATGAAAATTAAATATACGATATTTTGAAATGCCCCCCTTAATTCTTACCGAACCATTGTTAACAAAAAAATACCTACCTTTGCCCCCGAAAAAAGAACATCAACTAGGTATGTTCGTAGAATAAATTTCCCCATTCCATCAAAGGATGGTTTGATTCATCAAAGAAGTAAGATTATAACAATAAAACAATCCTACTTCAACAAAATAAAAGTATTATGGCTACTGTAAAGAGAGTTGCAATTAACGGATTTGGAAGAATAGGCAGACACCTATTTCGTGAATTATCAGGTATGAAAGGAATCAAAGTCGTTGCAGTCAACGATTTAGCCGATTTAAAAACCACTACACACCTACTCAAATATGATACAGCTCAGGGTCTTTTTGACAAGAAGATCACACTTGTAAAGGACGGCTTCAAAGTTGGTACTTCAAAGGTATTATCCTTCTCTGAAAGAAACCCCGAAGAGCTTCCTTGGAAAAAACTAAATATCGATATCGTTGTCGAGTGTACGGGCTTCTTCCGCACCAAAGAATCAGCGGGACTACACCTAAAAGCTGGAGCTAAAAAAGTATTGCTTTCTGCCCCTGCCAAAGGCCCTGGTGTCCGAACTGTCGTCATCGGTGTAAATGAAAAATCTATCAAAGCTTCTGACAAGATTATTTCTAATGCTTCATGCACGACCAACTGCCTAGCTCCTGTCACAAAAATTATCGTCGATAATTGGGGCTTCAGAACGGGTTCTTTCTCCACGATCCACTCTTACACCGCGGATCAAAGATTGCAAGATTCGCCACATAGCGATTTGAGAAGAGCGCGTGCCGCAGCCCAAAACATTATCCCTACCACAACTGGTGCTGCCGTTGCGACTGGAGTTGTCATCCCTGAAGTCAAAGGTAAAATGACTGCTATCGCTTATAGAGTACCGACCATTACAGGTTCTATCATCGAGCTAAACTGTGTCATCAAAGAAAAAACTACCCTAGAAGAAGTCCTTGCTACTTTCAAAAAAGCAGCCAACGGAAAATTGAAAGGTATCCTAAAATATAACGAAGAGCCTATCGTCTCCAGTGACATCATCGGTAGTGATTATTCTTCTATTTTTGATGCTCCGCTAGTACAGCTTAACGGCAAAAACTTACGTGTAATCAGTTGGTATGACAACGAAGCTGGTTATTCGGCTAGATTGGCGCAGTTAGTGAGCTTAGTTAAAGTTTAATTGTTAAGGGCACTATTTTGGCAGTGCCCTTTTTACTTATCCCCTGTTTCTTTTTTTTCTATCAACTACCTTTTTCTATGAAATTTCAAGATAAAAAAGTCCTTATTCGTGTTGACTTTAATGTGCCTTTAGACAAGGATTTTCAAGTGACAGATGATACCCGCATTAGGGGTGCTATCCCTTCTATCAAACAGCTTATCGAGCGTGGTAGCGCCGTCATCATCATGTCTCACCTAGGACGCCCAATGAAGAAACTAAAAGAAGACGGTACTATTGACAAAGAGCGGTTTACCCTTAGGCACATTGTCCATAGACTGAGCAAACTAGTAGGACAACCGATTCTTTTTGCAGAAGATACTGTTGGTGAAGATGCCCAACGAAAAGTCGCCGACCTACAACCTGGTCAGATTCTTTTATTGGAAAATACCAGATTCGAGCCTGGTGAGAAAAAAGGAGACAAGGAGCTTGCGCAAAAAATGGCTAATCTCGCGGATATTTATGTCAATGACGCTTTTGGCACCGCCCATCGTGCCCATGCATCTACTGCTATCATCGCTTCCTTCTTTGACAAAAAGCACAAAACATTTGGGCTATTGATGGAAAAGGAAATTGCTAACGCAAACAAACTGCTCAACAATCCCGAAAGACCCGTCACAGCCATTGTCGGTGGTGCAAAGGTATCTGACAAAATGCTACTATTAGACAAACTCATTGATTTGGCTGATAATATCATCATCGGTGGCGGCATGGCTTACACTTTCTTTTTGGCGAATGGCGGCAAAGTGGGCAACTCTCTAGTAGAACAAGACCGCCTACAACTTGCCAAAGAATTACAAGAAAAAGCGCACCAAAAAGGTACTAATATCTATCTTCCCAAAGACTCCATTGTCGCAGATGATTTCAACGCAAATGCCCACACGCTCGTAGTGAATAGTGACGAAATAGAAGATGGCTGGATGGGACTAGATATTGGTCCAGAAGCCGCAACCGCTTTTGCAGAAGTCATCAAAAAATCTAAAACGGTGCTTTGGAATGGCCCAATGGGCGTATTTGAAATGGCCCCTTTTGCGGGGGGCACTCATGCTGTCGCCAAAGCCGTCGCAGCAGCCACCCAAAATGGAGCTTTCACCCTAATTGGTGGCGGCGATTCAGTAGCTGCCATTAATCAATTGGGATTAGCCGACAAAGTGAGCTATGTTTCTACGGGGGGGGGCGCTATGCTCAAATTTTTGGAAGGGGCAAAATTGCCTGGCATAGAAGCGATTGAAGCTTAGGTAATTGGTCTTTGGTGCGCTCCTTCGTCGCTGTTGGTCTTTGGTGCGGACTGCGCCCTTTTGGTGCGCTCGTTAGCAAAGGTTTAAGAAACCCTAG
>CAMZKG010000217.1 GCA_947311105.1 uncultured Saprospiraceae bacterium | reverse complement strand
TTGTTTCTTTTTACGAAACCCTTCCATAGGTTTCCCTTTCTTAAGGGGAACCGTATGGTAACAAAATGAAAATTTGCTCATCGCTCCGTGTTGGCATATTGAACGAGTGGTCGCTACATGAAGGTAAAAGGGACAAGATCCGTTTACACCGTTACACCCGTTTACACCGCTACACCCGTTTACACCGCTACACCCGTTTACACCGTTATACCCGTTTACACCGTTACTCCCGTTTACACCGCTACACCCGTTTACACCGCTACACCCGTTTACACCGCTACACCCGTTTACACGTTACACCGCTACACCTACTTTACTAAGGTTTAAGAAACCCTAGTTTCAATCTACTTGCTTCGTGTTTTTGTCTTTCATGCTTTGGTTTGTCTAGGTTTCTCAAACCAAATTCATTCTCTAACTATCCCGCAAGTCTCCAGTTCCACAATCTTTTTTCCGTCAGGAAGAAAAAATTCAAAGCGTACAATATAAATACCTGCTGATAATGCGTTCCCCATATCATCAACTCCATCCCAGCGGATGGTTCCTTTTTGTCCAAGTAGCTCATTATTTGACAGCCGATAGACATATTGCCCTTCTGCGGTAAAGACACGTCCATTTAACGTATAGCCTGACGCAGGCAATTCATAATCAAACAGTACAAAATCTTCAAACCCATCCCCATTAGGAGAAAAAACCTTTTGGCGCACTTGAACATGATCAGCCCCACCCTTTCGCCCCGTAGCATACTGCGAATTTTTGTAACCTGGCGTACCATAATTCACTTCACTTGCCCCAGAAATCCAATTACTCCCATCATCAGATTTAGCGTTCGGATTTATGCGTTCCAATGCCACACCATTCTGATCACCGATTAAGCCCACATGCATCTCTTCCGTATAATTAAAACTATCTAAAACGATACCGTTATAGACTAAGGAGACATTTCCGGTCTTATCATCAAAGCTAGGCAAGCTATTTTCAACAATCCAAGCAGTATCAGGCACTTCATACTGCGCCACCACCTGGAATCTATTCGCTGTAAATGCCACATACTTTTTGGGAAACAGCAAGCCTGAATGCGCAATCGTTTTTATCGCACCTACTTTTTTCGTATTCGCTATCGCCAAATTAGAGACATCAACTATTTTATCCGAGACATTAAACAACTCTACATAGTCACTTCCTCCTGTAACAGGGTTAAACAGTATCTCATTCACAATCACATCTCCAGGCAATGGTGCTTCCGCTAAGCCTAATTTCAGCTGATGAGTTTCAGACGGCAGTTCATTGACACAATTCGTCACGCCTTGCTCAACCCTTAGGTCATACACGACACCTAAAACCATCGGATTTCCAAAATCAAGCACCACCGAATTCAAATTTTTACTTACCGAGACAATCCCCAAATCTGGAGTAATACTATACCTAGCTAAATCCATCGCCCCCACACCTACTATCTGATCAAACTCAATGGTTACACTCGTTGGAGAATTTGGAAAAACTTGCTCCACCTTTAACGTAGTATTTTTAAAGCTCAAATCAAAAACTGCATTTTGCTTTCCTGGTGTCCCCCCTTGCAGGCTTGTCGAAGCCAACCAATTTCCTTCGCCTAGGCAAGGATTTTCGGGATTCACAATTTCCAGCGTCCACCCACCATCATCCTTGTTTTTATTTCGGTAAGAATTACTATTGTATTTTATTTGGTGAATTTCATCCGTATTTTTCAACAAAGTCAGTGTCGCCCCACTATTGCTAAGCCCTGGCAAGTTCATGCCCAATACATTTCCGAAAGGAGACCAAAGTGCCGTATCTGCTTCATCGACCAACAAAACATATTCCCCGCCCGACAAGTTATAATCGGGCAAATTCCTAACAGTTGAATTCACCATCAAAGTCAATTCTCCAAGATTCAGGACCTTTTCAGAGCGATTATAAAGCTCCACGAACTCCTTTTCGGGTAACCCCACAGACGGTGATGGATCTACCAATAATTCATTAAAAATAATATCAAAAGGAACTATCTCTTCTGGCTCCGAATAAAGAAAATCCACACTACCCGACCCCACATTACCATATCTATCTTCAATATCGGTAGTCGTGACCGTATAAGTATTCCCATTTTCAAGGTCTTGCGACAAAAACAAAACCACTTTTGAAGAGTCGCCAGCCACAAAATCCACATCGGCAATCCCTATATTTCCCGAAAGGGCAAACGAATTAACATCCAACGAAGCATTTATGAGCTCATCAAAATGTAGTGTTACTTCTTGTGCATTATTCGCTTCCGCAAAAAGCAAAACAGGCGACGTGACATCTGGTGTCCACTTTGCCAAAGCAATATCATCAAAGTAAAATTTATCCACACGCGTTGCCGTATAATCACAGCCCAACCCAAAATATTTAGTCCCTACATTAGGGACAGAAGCCGACCAAGTAGCAGCTTGCGCCAAATTACTCCCACCAATGTAATCCACCAAAAGCCGCCAATCATCCCCTTTTTTTTCGATGCTTAAACGCAACTCCACAGGATCTGTGGCTATCGAAGCCAAAGCAGTAGCCCCCAAAGAAGACTCAACGCCATTTAATCTTTGTTTGATTTGAATGGCGTCATTATTACCATTTTCGCCCAATTCTAGAAAGATACCATCTGCGGTCAATAAATCTGACGAAGCAGACATCAAATAAATCGTAAGCCGATTAGACATCGAAGGAGAAAAATCCATCTTCATCCACAAGTCCCAAACTGCTGAATCCGGCACCATAGTCTCTACAAAAACCAAAGAACTGCCGGCACCGGGAGCATTTAATTGGAGTTGTCCACTGCTATTGACCACAAAATGACTGGTATTTCCCTGCCAATCAGGATTCAATAAGTCCCCATCAGAAAAATCATCCGAAAACTGCCCCTGCGCCCAATTAGCCAAAAACAAGAATATAAGCATTCCCAAAAATCTCATAACGTGGTATTTTGTTTTCGCAAAATAGGCAGAAAAAATAAACTTCTAAGCCTAAAATCTATCTTTTATGCATTTTTTGCTTAGAGATTCCACAAAATCCCGTTAGTTGTCTCAACGGGCTAAAGCCCGTTGTACTTTAACCATAGACAAGCAAAAAGAAATCTTATTCGGTAGGTGCCAATTTCATCAATGATTTTTAGGCTGGTTTCAGTTGCACAATTGAACAAATAAAATTTTGCTTCACTCTTTAACTATAGTTTCCAACGACTTTTCGGAGTAAAAAAATGACCGAACCATTGAATAAAAAAGTTAAAATATAAAAACTTGACAATCAAGCTCTAGCAAATAAACTGTTATTCTTTTTCAAAAAGAACCACATAACATTACTTTTGGGCGTAATATTTGTACTAACAATTAGCACCTAAATACTCCATAGCACATTTACACGTTGTGCAATAGAAAAAAAATATACCACATGAAAGTAGCCATCGTAGGAGCAACTGGCCTAGTCGGAACAGTCATGCTCAAAGCATTACAAGAAAGAAACTTTCCAGTCACGGAGCTTCTTGCCGTAGCTTCTGAAAAATCCATTGGAAAAACATTACTCTTCAAAGAGAAGGAGATAAAAGTCATTGGCATGAAAGAAGCCATCAGCCGCAAACCTGATGTAGCTATTTTTTCAGCGGGTGGAAACACGTCCCTAGAGTGGGCGCCAAATTTTGCGGAAGCAGGAGTCACCGTCATCGACAATTCGTCTGCTTGGCGCATGGATCCTTCCAAGAAATTAATTGTACCCGAAATCAATGCCGACGCTCTAACCAAAGACGATAAAATCATCGCCAATCCCAACTGCTCAACCATCCAAATGGTCGCAGCTCTTGCCCCTTTGCATCGGGCTTATGGTATTAAGCGATTGATTATCTCTACCTACCAATCCATCACGGGAACAGGAGTTAAAGCAGTTAGACAATACGAAGCAGAAAAAATGGGACAAAAACTAAGTCCTGATGAGATGGCCTATCCCCACCCGATTTTTGCCAATTGCCTGCCGCATTGTGATGTCTTCTTAGACAATGACTACACCAAAGAAGAAATGAAGCTAGTCCACGAGACGCAGAAAATACTAAAAGATCCCAATATTCGTATTTCGGCAACGGCAGTACGTGTCCCCGTGCTAGGTGGGCATAGTGAAGCCGTAAATGTCGAATTTGACAAAATATTTGACATTAGTGATGTGAAAAATCTTCTGCAAAAAGCCCCTGGCATCACCCTAGTCGATAACCCAAAAGAAAACGAATATCCCATGCCTTTGACCGCCAATGGGCAAGATGATGTATTTGTCGGAAGAATTAGAAGAGACATTTCTTCTGATAAAGCATTGAATATGTGGATTGTATCCGACAACTTACGCAAAGGAGCAGCAACAAATGCCATCCAAATCGCAGAATATTTGAATACTAAAGGCTTTATTGGGAAATAATCCATAAAAAACGATGATTTTGGTTCTTTTTTGAGCTCACCATTGTTTTTTTCCTTAATTTTGGAAGGTAAAATGAATTTTATGACACTTTTGTCATATTTGAATACTGCACATGCCATACTTTATCGCATGATTAAACCGTACAACAATGAAAGACAAACTAGTAATTTGGGCCGAAAACGAAAACGATGAAAAAGTAATGTTGGGCATTCAACTTCTTTCTGATGCCAACAAAATCGATATCTTCATCTTCCCTGAAGCTTCTGTAACCGAAACTTTCGAAAAAGCCATGATGAATGAATGGCGCAAAGGCGAAGATGTAGCTTTTCCGGAAGGACACTCTAAAATAGAACGGGAGCTCACCATGAGTGAGTCTTTACTCCCCGACAATTTGAAAACAAAAGAAACAGACCTAGTTAATCGAGCCAAATCTGAATGGCATTTTGTGGTGCTTTCGCAAAAATTGAGTCATGAATTTCGGAAGGAATTAGATGGGCTCAAAGAAAAAATTGAAGACTTATCAGAATACAACTCCGGGCTCTGGAATGACCTAAAAGGGTATTGGGGCAAAGTCCAAAAGCAAATGAAAGAAAAGACTTTGATCTGGCAGCACACCAAGGAGCTAAAAGACACCACTAATGGTCTTTTTGACAAAATGAAAGAACTGCGAACTCAACTAGAAGGTGAGTTACAAGAAAAATCTGTCGTTTATAAAGAAGAATTCTCAACCGCGCTTAACGAGATTGAAGAAAAAATAAATAACGATGCACGGCTCAAGCCCTTGTTTGATGACTTAAAAGACCTCCAGAAAAAATTCTGGGATACCAAGTTCGTCTCTAAGCATCGCAATGAGCTAAAAAAACAATTTGATAGAGCTTTTAAGCAAATCAAAGAAAAACGTTTTGGAGGGCAATCTTCTGGCGTTAACCCTGTAGAGCGACTAACCAAACGCCTTGACGGACTCGACAATGCCATCAAAAGGATGGAAAGCTCTATCTATAGAGACAAAAAAGAGCTAGAATTCCAACAACGTCGTATCGATAATACCGACGGCCAACTTGAAGCCCAAATCAGACAAGCTAAAATCAATGTCGTCCAAGAACGGGTCAATTCCAAAAATCACAAACTGGAAGACATGCTCAAAACAAAAGTGGAGCTTGAAGACCGATTAATGAAGGCTAAAGAAAGAGCCGCCAAACAAGCAGAAGATGCACAAAGAAAAGCAGATTTAGCGAAAGCAAAAAAAGCCGCTAAAGAAAAAATCGCTGCCGAAATTAAAGAAAAAGGAGCGTCAATCTCTGAAGAAGAAGCCACTAAACTAGCACAAGCTGCTAGCGAAATCAAACAGCCTAAAAACACGACTCCTAAAGAAGAAGCTCAGAAGGAAGAAACCCAAAAAGAAGAAGAAACTAAAGGTGATGAGTCCATCCTTGGGGCAGTCGCAGGTGTCGTGGGTGGTGCCATGGATGACATTGTTGACTCTGTAAAAGCTGTTGCGGAAGTCCTTGAAGACAAGATGGAAGACTTCATCGTCGATATGAATAACGATGAAGAAGAATAATCTTTTCAAGGATACATAACCTAAAATCCTATATACCAACGCGGTATATAGGATTTTTTTACTTATATTCATCTTATCATTCCATTTTTTAAACAACTAACACCTATTTTCGTTTCTAACCCCAACCATCTAAGCAAAGCACGTGCTTTGTAGATAAAAAATATATCAAATATGAAAACAAAAAAAGAAATTGTCAATAATTGGCTGCCTAGATATACGGGTACTCAACTAAATGAGTATGGTGAGTATATTATCCTTGTTAATTTTAGCAACTACGTCTATCAGTTTGCACAAAAATATGGTGTGGACATCAAAGGGCTTGACCGAGCTATGATGAGCGCAACAGCCAATAACATCACCATCATTAATTTTGGGATGGGCAGCCCCAATGCCGGTACAGTCATTGATTTATTAACAGCCATTAAGCCAAAGGCATTGATCTTCTTAGGAAAGTGCGGTGGATTAAAGACCAAAAAGAACAAAGTAGGAGACTACATCTTGCCTATTGCGGCCATTCGTGGAGAAGGAACTTCCAATGACTACTTACCACCAGAAGTCCCTGCCTTACCTGCTTTCGCCTTACAAAAAGCTATTTCTACGACTATTCGGGATAAAGGCATGGATTATTGGACTGGTACCGTTTACACCACCAACAAACGCGTCTGGGAACATCGTGAAGATTTTAAGAAATACTTAAAGTCTCTTCGTCCTATTGCGATTGACATGGAAACTGCAACCATCTTCATCGCAGCCTTTAAAAACAAGATTCCTGCGGGCGCACTCTTGTTGGTTTCAGATATGCCCATGGTGCCTGAAGGTGTAAAAACGGAATCTAGCGATAAAAGTGTTACCGAAAAATACATTAAAATGCACCTGACCATCGGTATCGAATCTTTGCGCCAATTAATGAACCGATCATTAACGGTGAAGCATTTGAAGTTTTAAACAAATAGAAATTTCACGTTGTCTATTTAGCCTAGAAGTTTATTCTTCTAGGTTTTTTTTATTAGCAATGGTTCGGTCATTATTTTGGCAAAAAAGTAGCAAAAAGCCCCATAAACACAGGCTTTTTGCTATTTATTGCCAATTATGTTTTTGACTGAGTTGCGCAAAATAGAAGTTAATGCCTGAATCGAAGTTTGAAAAAATAAATAGGCGATCAACCTAAAACCCCTTCGGGGTTTCCCTGTTTAGCCCATAGTGAAGCTATGGGCTAAGAAAGGCTTGTGGTGTAAATACGTAGGCGTAGCAGGTCACGTCGGAAACTTCTGACGCTGAGTAAGGTGAAATTTGAAGATTTTT
>CAMZKG010000216.1 GCA_947311105.1 uncultured Saprospiraceae bacterium | reverse complement strand
GGGTTTACTCCGTGAGTTTTGGGCGTTTGGGGGTTTGAGCTTTTTTGATGGGGATGTTTTTTGGTCTTTGGTGCGCTCCTACGTCGCTGTTGGTCTTTGGTGCTGCCGCAGCGGCTTACTCCGTGAGTTTTGGGGTTTGAGTTTTTTTGATTGGGGATGTTTTTTTGTCTTTGGTGCGCTCCTGCGTCGCTGTTGGTCTTTGGTGGGTGCTGCCGCAGTGGTTTACTCTGTGGGTGTTTGGCGCTTTGGTTTTGATTTTTTGGGCTTTGATGATGTTTTCTTGGTCTTTGGTGCTGCCGGAGCGACTTCCAAGCCATAACTTATAACCCCGTAGGGGTTTCCCAGCTTTACCCCAAACAAAGTTTGGGGCCTACACGGCGAAGCCCTTAAAACAATCCAGGAATAAAATAAATCATCCATATAAAAGCCAAAGCACCCATCGCAATAGTCACCCCGCGCATCGAATCAATCCAATAACGATTTTTTTGATAATAACGCATCGGAATGACATCTATGGCTATCGCCAAGAGTGCGATTGTACGCTCTCTAAATTCCACACTGATACTATTCGCTAGGCTGCCATTTTGCTCCAAAAGTGCATAGATACCATGCAACGAATAAAAGACTATAATCGGAAGTAATAGCCCGATACCAACACCTAATTGGAGATTATTTTTCTGATAAAATTTTGACATGGGGAGTGCTATTTAAAAACAATCATGAATTTGTTCTTCTTGCCGTTTTCAATCATAATATATTGATTGTGAAGTAGTTGGCTAGAGCTTAGGCTTGTCTCGTGATTAGATATTTTTTCCTTGTTGACAGATATAGCGTTGTTTTTGATTGCTTTTCTAACTTCGCTATTAGACCCTAGAATGCTCGTCTTAGTGGCCAGTAAGCTCACAATATTTAAGCCATCTTCTAGGTCTGATTGAGCCAACTCAAAACTGGGTATTTCCTGACTCACCAATGCCAGATCCGTTGCTTTCAGGCTCATCAATTGCTCTTTTGATGCCTTCTTGTTGAATAAAATTTGAGTGACTCGAAGGACTGCATCATAGTCTTCTTGCGAATGAACTCGAATCGTCAATTCTTCTGCCAAAATCCGCTTTAAGCTTTGTGGATCATCCTTATAGGTCGCTTCTAACTCTAAGATTTCTTCTTTTTTGCGCAAGCTGAAATATCTAAAGAAGGTCGGCAAATCCGCATCATTAGAATTTAACCAAAATTGATAAAATTTATAGGGCGATGTCAGCTTTGGATCTAACCAAATATTTCCGCCTTCGGATTTGCCAAATTTTGTCCCATCTGCCTTAGTCAAAAGTGGAGTGGTGACGGCAAAGACTTTCGCTCCATTGAGTTTGCGAGACATTTCGATACCAGCGGTGATGTTGCCATATTGGTCAGAACCACCCATCTCGACGGTGACCCCCAAATCCTTATTCATCTTGGCAAAGTCATAGCCTTGAAGCAATTGATAACTGAATTCTGTAAAAGAAAGTCCCCGCTCGATTCGATTTTTGACAGAGTCTTTGGACATCATATAGTTGATTGTCAGGTTTTTACCGACATCCCGCAAGAAGTCCAAGACATTCATGTTCTTGTAAAAATCTAGATTATTGACCAAAACTGCCTTGTTTTCGCCCTTCTCAAACTCTAAGAACTTCATCAACTGGCGTTGTTGATGAGCTAGATTGTTGTCTAATTCGTCATAAGACTTAAGCGTGCGTTCTTTGTCTTTTCCGGAAGGGTCTCCGATGCGCCCAGTGGCGCCCCCCATCAACACAACAGGTTTGTGCCCAGATAATTGAAAAAACTTAAGTAGCATGATTTGGACATAGTTGCCGATGGTCATGGAAGGAGCCGTCGGGTCAAAGCCGATGTAGCCTAGTTTCATGCCGCTGGCAAGTTCTGCTTCGATGCCTGGTGTTTGGTCGTGAATCAATCCGCGCCACTTGAGTTCTTCTAAAAAATCCATATTTTGTTTTATTCTTGGAAAATAGTCCGCAAAAGTACCTTATTTTCTGCAATTTATCCGTTATTCTGATGATTTTGAATAGGATTTATCTACAATTGCCTAACTTCTCTTAGCTTTGTGCCACATTAAACAAAATTGCTTGCGCAAAAATATGAATTTCTCCCATTTCATTGCCAAACGTATCGCCTTCTCGGATAAGTCTTCTTTTTCGAGAATTATCGTACGTATTGCCATCTTTACCGTGGCGTTGAGTATGACAGTGATGATTATGGCTTCCGCAATGATTAGTGGCTTCAAAAAAGAAATTTCTTACAGGATGTTTAATTTTTGGGGGCATATGCATGTGACGGATATTGGCGCAAGACGATTCTTGGACGAAGTGCCCATGGAAGTGACGGATTCCTTGCTTGCAGTAATAAATGGCATCGACAAAGTGGTCATCTCAGACCTGGAAGGCCATCAAAAAACGTCTATAGGTGGTATCGCTGGGGTATATGGCACTATCTATAAGCCGGGAATTATTAGGACGAAAAATGCGATTGAAGGCATTGTCTTAAAGGGAGTAGCGCCCAATTATAACTGGGAGTACATGAAGCCTTATCTAAAAGAAGGCAGCTTGCCAAGTATTAAAGATTCTGTCTCTGAAGACATCATGTTGTCCGTCCAAACCGCCAAGCGTACCAAGCTAAAAGTCGGTGACAAATTGATTATTTATTTTGTGAAAGCAGGTAAGCAAATCCGTAAACGATTCAAAATCAGTGGTTTATACAAAACGGGCTTGGAAGAATTTGATAAGAAACTGGCGTTAGTAGATTTACGAAGATTGCAGGATTTGCTACATTGGAAAGCGGACGAAGTGAGTACGCTTGAAATATTTGTAGATGATTTGGACGATTTGGATATATTGCAGGAGCATTTGTACTACGAAGTATTGCCCAATAATCTCTATGCCCAGACGATTGAGCATAAGTTTTCTGCCATATTTGAGTGGCTTAAACTTCAGGGAGTCAATGAAAGAGTCATCATGATTTTGTTGTTGGTCGTTTCGGTCGTCAATATGATTACTTCGCTTCTGATATTGATTTTAGAGCGCACAAATATGATCGGCATCATGTCCGCACTAGGAGCGACCCGTATCTCCTTGCGGAAAATATTCCTATATCAAGCCGCCTATATCATTGTTTATGGGTTGATTATTGGCAATATAGTTGGCTTTGGCTTGGCCTATTTGCAGAAGTATTTTCATATTTTAAAGTTGGATGAAGAGCACTATTATTTAAGTTACGCACCCATTGAGCTGAATTATCCTTTCATCTTACTCTTAAATATTGTGGTCATTATATTCATTTTGATTAGCTTGGTGCTTCCTTCCTATTTGGTCAATAAAATATCTCCCATTAAGGCTATTCGGTTTCGGTAGTTGCTTGCTACATCTGACAAAGGACTTTGGGGATTTACGACCATTTGCAGGATGAAAAAAACTAAAAACTTGTTAACAATGGTTCGGTCATTATTTTGGCAAAAAAGAAGCAACTACCCCTATAAACACGGGCTTTTTTCTATTTAATGCAAGTTGTGTTTTTGGCTGAGTTGCGTAATTAGTGTCCCAATTTTATCCACACGAATTTTCGCACTTTACGGCATCATCCGACTCGTGTAATTCTTGACCAGAGCGCAACAAGGTGACTCAAAAATCAAAATCATCATCAGTAGCCTTCATGTCAATTCCACCCACAACATAAGAACTAATCTCCGTCTCCTGTGGGAGCACTTCAACAGAATCATTTTTCAGCCAATTATTCATCCAAGATAAAGGATTGATTTTTTCATCATAAATCGGATTTAGTCCGATGCTCTTTAGTCTTCGATCCGTAAGGTATTTCATGTACTTGATGAGCAATTTAGAGTTTAGTCCGATGATAGAGCCTTTTTCAAACAAATGCTCTGCCCATCGCATTTCTTGCTCGGCAGCATCCTTAAATAAAGCATATACTTCTTCTTCCAATTCAGGAATGATATCCGTAAAACCTTCCTTTTTATCTTTCTGTAGTGTGCGAATCATCTTAATGGTGATGGCCAAATGCTCATTCTCATCTCTTGCGATAAATTTGATGATTTTGGCGTTACCTTCCATTTTTTTATTTTCTGCGAAAGCAAATGCACACGCAAAAGATACATAAAAACGAACTCCTTCTAAGATATTAACGGAGATCAAGGCTAGATAGAGTCGTTTTTTGAGCTCATCAAGGGTGATTTTTTCTTTGCCTTTCATATCAAGTTGCTGGGCTTGATACATAATTAGGTATCGATAAAAATCATTGTATTTTTCGGTGACAGCTCCTGCTCGCTCTTGAATCATCGTGTTTTCCATGATTTCATCAAACACATCGGAAGGATTAGGATATACGTTTTTGATGATATACGAATAAGACATCGAGTGTATGGTCTCAAAGAAATCCCAAATAATCACCGCTTCTTCTACTTCAGGCAGCGTAGTCACCTGACCAAAAGTCAAAAAGGGAGAGCGTCCTTGGACACTATCTAACAAAATCTGGTATTTGAGATTTTCGGTAAAGATAAAACGCTCTTGATCCGTCAGATTGTTAAAATCATTGATGTCCTTGAGCAAAGAAATCTCTTCTGGACGCCAAAAATAACCCAGCATCCTTTGCGAAAGCTTGTCATAAAATGGATATTTTTGCACATCATAGCGCTGTAAGTTCTTGCCTTCTCCAAAAAACATGGGTTCCTTTAGAAAATCTATCTTCTGCGAAGAATATAGTGTCGGTATGTCTTGTTTTTTCTTAGTCATTTTGAGTGATTTTCATGGTGGAAAAAGGCAAAATTAGCTAATTTACGTTGCTCCCTGCAAATATCGTTATTTTCTTGGTTATTTTATTGAGAATTAAGTTTTTTCTCCAATTGCTTGATAGATGATGGGGCGCTCAAATATAAGTTTGTCTGGACATCAGCCAAAAAAAAAACGGTATGTTTTTGAAAATGAAGATAGGGCATGGTTGAATATTTCCAAATCAAATAGGGTGTAACCCAAAAAAAAGCTACCTTGCGGTCAAAAAGGTAAAATCAAGGCAGCCAATGCTTTTCGCATACCTGTCGATCTCTAGTATTCCACATCAGGTTTACGGTTTGCTCTTTTCTGTCAACTGTACTTATGTGGCTTCAAGGAACAAACAACAAGAAAAATGCAATCATACCAAGACTTACTAAGACACATCATCGAAAAGGGAACCGACAAAGGAGATCGCACAGGAACAGGCACTAGAAGTGTTTTTGGTTATCAAATGAGATTTGACCTGAATGAAGGATTCCCGATGTTGACTACCAAAAAATTGCATCTAAAATCTATCATTTATGAGCTATTGTGGTTCTTAAATGGCGATACCAACGTAAAGTATTTGCAAGAAAATGGTGTGCGAATATGGAACGAATGGGCCGACGAGTCAGGTGATTTGGGACCCGTTTATGGTAAGCAATGGCGAAGTTGGGAAGGAGCCGATGGACAAACTTATGACCAGATTGCCGATGTCATTCAGACCATCAAGACCAATCCTAACTCTCGTAGAATTATTGTTAGCTCGTGGAATGTCTGTGATTTGAGTAGTATGGCCTTGAATCCATGTCACGCCTTATTTCAGTTTTATGTGGCCGAAGGAAAGTTGTCTTGCCAATTGTATCAGCGTTCTGCGGATGTTTTTTTGGGCGTTCCGTTTAATATTGCGTCGTATGCGTTATTGACGATGATGATTGCCAAGGTGACAGGATTGGAATATGGTGATTTTGTGCATACTTTTGGGGATGTCCATCTGTATAATAATCATTTTGCGCAAGCGGAGTTGCAGTTGACTAGAACGCCTAGGCCATTGCCCCAAATGATAATCAATCCTGATGTCAAAGAAATTGATCAATTTAAATTTGAAGATTTTGAATTGATAGGCTACGATCCACATCCGCATATAAAGGCTAAAGTGGCGGTGTGAGCTAGTCTATAATACACAGATAATTGTGTTATATTGCTAACCAAATCAAGGTATTCGGTATAGCTTGACCCAAATAGTCCCTTCTTTATACTCTTGGATTAGTTCCATCTGTCTATCAATGTTGCCAAAATCATTTTTAAGATCATTAAAAATATTGGAGACAAAGAGATAGTTGGCAGAAGTATCGGATACAGCGACCATACGCTCATTGACGCCATTTAAATCAATGATTTCTAGCGGAGCTGTATTGGGGAAGGCGGTGGCTATTTTAGTGATAGGGATGTTTTCTTGTTGAATAAAAGCCATCATTTTTTTGCGCAAGCGATAATAAGGGTGGTGCATCATCGTCGTGTCCCATGATAACGAAATAGTCGGCGGGTATTTCCAAGTATTACCCATAGCGAAAGCAAAGAAAGCGAGAAAATAGACCAAGAGCCAACGATGATAGCCTTGCTTGCGCAAAAGAAAAATAGCTTGCACAAAAAGGAGATTGATGATGATGAGTAGAGGCATCAGGTATCTCATCCCGTTGAGCCCTTTGTAGAGTAAAAAAGTCGGTAGTAAAAACAGCGATAATGCCCAAAAAGCTTTGCTCCACTTGCCCGAGAATTCTTTTTGCCAAAGTCCTTTGCTGCGGTACCAAATAAATCCTATTAAAACCCATATAAAAATACGTCCCACGTCCATCATACGCCAAGTCAGTATGATCAGGTTTCGAGCAACACCCTTTAGATTGACCAGCTTAAATGAATCTGCCCAAGGCGAGTTTTCGTGATAGCCTATCCACTTCGTGTGAAAAGAATGGATAACCAAAAATCCAGCACCAACCAAAATACCTGGAATAAAGTTTAACATTTTGCGCAAGCCTTTGGGAAAACCGATATGTAGGAAGACAAAAAAAACAAGACCCGCCAAGGTCATCATGCCGCGTAAACTAATTATAGAAAGTCCAATCGAACCGATGACGATAGACCAATTGATTCCTTCACTTTGCTTACGCAAAATGCCATGCAGCGCCATCAAAAAGAAACAGATTAAAGCAATATCAGGACTCACCAAGGTCGATTGTGTCAAAAAAACAGGGTCGGCTAACAAAAATAGTCCAAAGAATAGCCCAGCATATTTGTGTTGGACCAGCGTAATACCAATTTTTCCACTAAATACCAAAGCTCCAAAAAGAAAAGGCCACATAGCTAAATGACTGGTAGCCAATGATTTGCCAAATAATTTCCATAAACTCGCATGATATAGCCCCCAAAAGGGTGGATGGCCACTATCATATTTTGGCGGAAGAAAGAAGGTAGAGAAGTTGTGTTCATAAAACCAATGCGCATGCATGGAAGTCAGTTGGACGGTATCCCAAAAGAAAAAGTGGTCCCTGTTTAGCCAGACAATAATGAAGGAGATTAGAGCAAAAATCAGATATTCCCGAATCGATAATTTCATCTGCAAATATACAAAGGACTTACTACTTTGCAAATGGAGCGCAAATTTTCATTTTGACATTCTTGGATATAAATGGGCAGCGCAATAAAAGAAAAGCCTTTCGACCCGAAGGCAGAAAGGCTTTTGTGCAAGTTTCGTTTTGGTGATCGCGACAGGATTCGAACCTGTGACCGTCTGCTTAGAAGGCAGATGCTCTATCCAACTGAGCTACGCGACCAAAATAGCGTGTGCAAAGGTAAGGGTATTTATGGAAAAAACAAAAAAAAATGTAAATTTGTTATTGTCTGCTGCTGCTTTGATACTGCCCCTTGCTTAAATATTGGTCTTTTGTCGTCATCCCTAATCCCCTAATCTGCTCAATCCATCAAACGCTAGTCCCCTTCATCGCATCCAATATCGTCTTATCCATAGCACGATGGGCAAGCGGAGCCGAGAAATCATTCAGTTCTTGGATTCTGACATTAATCAAATCTTTATCGACGCCATCAATAGCTTCTTGCAAGTGCGTTTTGTGGTCGAGTAGGGTCATGACTTCTCCGACAGACAGAATATCAGGGTTTTGGTGGATAAATTTGTCGATGGCATAAAGGATATGATTTCCTTCATTGCGCGCTTCCAGTAAGGCTTTTATTTTCATATCATCCTTAGCATTGCGGACGGAGTCAATAAGCATCTTGCCCATTTCTTCTTCCGAAATACCATATTGTGAGCGGATTTCAATTGTTTGTTCGACTCCAGAGCGTTTTTCTCGGGCGCGGACATTCAGTACGCCATCCGCATCTATGATGAATCCTATTTCGATTTTGGGTAGTCCCGCCGGCATTGGGGGTATTCCCGTAAGGATAAATTCGCCTAGCTTGCGATTATCGCCCACTAGTTGTCTTTCACCTTGATAGATGGCGACTTTGAGTTTGGTTTGTCCATCGACTGAAGTGGTGTATTCGCGACCCACTTTGGCAGGAATCTTAGAGTTGCGTGGTAGGATGACATCCATCAAATCGCCGATGGTCTCAATCCCCAAAGATAGGGGCGTGATGTCCAAAAGCAAAGTGTCTTTGTTATTTCCCGCCAGGATATCCGCTTGAATGGCTGCGCCAAGAGCTACCGTTTCATCGGGGTTGATATAATCTTTTAGGCGTTCATCTCCCGATTTTTGGTCTGCTTGACTAAAGAAGTTGTTGACGGAAGCTTTGACCAAGGGCACACGGGTCGAGCCACCAACCAATACAATAGCATCAATTTCTTTTGGCACAAGCTTCGCATCCTTCATCGCATTGCTGCAAAGGTCAATCGTTTTTTCGATTAAAGGGCGGATAGACTCTTCAAATTGCTGGCGCGAAATACTCAGCAGTTGACCATTGATCTCTTGCGAGAAAAAGTCATTTTCCGTAAGGGCGATCTTGGCCCTTTCAGCGGCTAATCGGATGGACTGCCCCAAGGACTTGTCTGCTTCCATCTCTTTGGACTGAATGATATTTTGCGCAAGCCAATAATCAATAATAGCCCGGTCAAAATCATCTCCTCCCAAAAAAGTATCTCCATTGGTGCTCAATACTTCATAAATACCGTCGCCTATTTCTAAGATACTGATGTCAAAAGTGCCACCGCCTAAGTCATAAACGGCCACCTTTTTGGCAGGAGCCGTAGACTCATTTTCTTTGGTGTCGCCCAGTCCATAGACCAAACTTGCCGCTGTTGGTTCATTGACTATTCGCAGCACATCTAAGCCTGCTAGTTTGCCCACATCTCGAGTAGCCTGACGTTGAGTGTCATTAAAGTAGGCTGGGACGGTAATCACCACTTTGGATATTTCGGTATCCAATACACCTTCGGCACGGGTCTTTAACTCCTTGAGTATCAGCGAAGAAAGCTCAATAGGCGAATAAAACTTATCCTTTACTCTAATCTTAACTAAGCTATCAGTATCATCATCAATAATCTGATAACCCAGAATGTTTTTAAAGGATTTGATGTCCCCAAAGGCCTTGCCCATCAGTCTCTTTACAGAAAAAATAGTGTTTTGCGGGTCTTCGGTTAAATACTTTTTGGCAGCATTGCCGACCAGTATTTGTCCGTCTGGCGAAAAATAAATAATGGATGGGACTAGAGCCGTGCCATTTTCGGGGTCTTTGATAATTTGGGGCTTGTCACCATCCATGTAAGCAACAAGACTGTTGGTGGTCCCTAGGTCAATACCTACGATTAATTCTCTCTTTTCTTCGGCAATTTTGCCTTCCTGCATATTGATGGGTACGATGGCCATAATGGTTATTTGTTGTAAAGGAACAATTTGAAACTGTAAACATAGCTGGCAATAAGGACTAATAAAACCCCTATCGAACCAACCATGGTCGGATAAAAATTAGGCTCATGACTAAATTCACTAATGTTGCCAACTATGTTTTTTGTAAACAAAAATAAAAACACCATAGGAACTAACATGACCACAATATTTAATACAGCGATCATCAATAAATCAAATCGCTTTTTCTCCCGCGCTTCTTTGTGAAAATATTGCTTTGTCGATGCGTAAGCAAAGTAAAGTAGAATGATTCCTATAAAAGTAAAAACGTCTGTCGGAATACGTCCACCAGCTACGGATGCGGTATTTATAGGATTAAAAATAGATGCTAGACCTAGTCCCGTCACTGCGATACTATAAATCCACATGGCAATATATGGTAACCATTTCATGTCTTCTTGATTAGGTGTGAAAATGTAGCTTGCTTTATAGCATTACTCTTTGCTCATGACAAACACCAAAAGTTTTGATTTGTTGCATGATGATCTGATCATCATGATTATTGTTGCGAGCTTCCAGAAACTAGTCATTCAAGTAGCCGCATGGTCGTACGTCTCGACGTACAGTCACCAGTATCCATCCACAAATAGCCGTAAATACAAGCAATTAATGGCTAATTGTCATAAAATTTTGTTAAAAATTCAAATTTTTCTTTCAAAAGTGAGTTATAAAGCGTTATTTTGAAGTCAACTACTCGTAACTATGAAACATACCTTTCTCGCTTTTTCTTTGTTCATGACTTTGTCGGTCACGTTATTTGCGCAAGTACCTAATGATATATGTCTATACGCTACCCCGATTACAAGCGTAGATCATTACTGCTCAGAGCCGACAGAATTTACCAATGAAAACGCTGAACTAGATCCTAGCTTGCCCCCAAATTCTTGCTTTTTTACTTATGAACATGCCGTGTGGTTTTCTTTTGTGCCACTAGAACCCGCCGTAGTTATCCGAATAACGGGGTCGGCTGGGGAAGGCTCTTTGGGCAAACCGGTAGCAGGTGTGTTTGAAGGAACTTGTGATAACCTAACCATTGTGGGATGTACGAATACGGGCACAGGTGTCATTGAATTAACCGTTGGTGATTTAGTCATCGGACAGACCTACTACCTGATGGTGGATGGTCAAAATGGCTCTACCGGCTCCTTTCAGATTTGTATTAATGATTTTGTACCTATACCTTTTCCTGAAGCCGATTGTGGGACAGGGGTGAATTTGTGCGATAAAACGGGATTTCAAGTAGAAAGTCTGGTAGGTACAGGAAATGACCATAATGAATTGGACGCCAATTCATGTATCGGAAAAGAGTTTGCATCTTCTTGGTACAAATGGACGTGTGACCAATCTGGCACACTTACTTTTGTGATTACCCCCAATAACAATGACCCTTCTAAGGAGACAGATGATATTGATTTTGCCATTTATAAGCTGCCAGGTGGGTTGGATGATTGTGCTAACAAAGAATTGGTTAGGTGTATGGCGTCAGGCGCAAATGTAAGTCAACCTTATTCGTCTTGGGCTATTTGTAATGGGCCGACTGGGCTGAATGAAAACTCCACTGATTTAATAGAAGAGCCTGGCTGTAGCAATAACTCCGATAATTATGTCGCTGCTTTAAATATGGTCTCCGGTGAGAGTTATGTCTTAATTGTGAATAATTTCTCTCAATCGGGTTTAGGGTTTTCTATTGATTTTGGTGGTACGGGTACTTTTCTTGGGCCCAAAGTAGATTTTGCGGTAGATGCCATAGCAGAATTTGAGTGTGATAAAACGATTACTTTTATTGATAGTTCCTATACCGATGTGGGCAATATTGTTTCTTGGAATTGGAATTTTGGAGCTGGCGCATCACCAGCTTCTGCCGCGACAACAGGGCCGCACAATATTATCTATGATTCTTTTGGGGATAAAATTGCTGCCCTTACGGTCGAAAATGAAAAAGGATGTCGGGTTACCAAAATTGTAGATTTCTTTATCGAGTCATGTTGTGAAGATTTTCCAGATTTGGATGTAAAGGCGACAACAACCGACAACCTTTGTGCAGGAGATAGTACCGCTGTTATTTTGGCCCAAGGTCTTGCGGGTAACCCCGCTTATTCATATAGTATTGATGGGGCGCATTATAGCCCGAATCCGCAATTTCCTAACTTGCCAGAAGGTGATTTTATCGTATATGTGCAGGATAGAAAAGGCTGTGTAGATACCACTTTAGCTGTATTGATGGATCCACCAAAATTGGTTGTTAATGCGGGGCCAGATATTACTTTAGTTTTAGGTGACTCATCCTTAGTGCAAGGATTTTACTCCCCCAGCCAACCTGTTGACATTGAATGGATTGGCAATTTAGCGTGGTTGCCATGTGATTCTTGTCTAGTTCCTATGGCTCGCCCTTTTAAAAGCACGGACTACACTTTGAGAGTGACCAATGAGAATGGTTGTGTCTCCGAAGATGAGATGCACTTTACAGTAAATATCATCCGTCCGTTCTATGCACCAAATGCCTTTTCTCCTAATGGGGATGGTTTTAATGATTGGTTTGGAGTATATAGTACAGGAATCGCCATTGATATTGATGAATTATTAGTTTTTGACCGTTGGGGCAGCTTAGTCTATCAGGATAGAAATGTGCAACTCAATAATCCTTCTGTCGGGTGGGATGGTACTTACAAAGGCAAAAAATTAAATCCTGATGTTTATGTTTGGGTGGCAAAAGTGCGTTATTTGGATGATGTAGTGGTTCAGTTTTCGGGAGATGTGACTTTAGTGAAATAAATAGCTTACTCCGAAAAATCATTGTGGTCTATACTTTATTTTGTTCAATTGTGCAATTGTGCAATCGTTCAATTGAAACCAACCAAAGACCAAGCACACGTCGTAGATGTAAGTCGCTGCGGCAGCACCAAAGACCACAAGGGCGAAGCCCGCACCAAAGACCAAAACTAATCACAAAGCCAAAAGACCAACCCAAAGCGTCCAGCACCCACGGAGTAAGCCGCTGCGGTAGCACCAAAGCGAAGCGTCCTAAAGACCAAAAGCGACGAAGGAGCGCACCAAAGACCAAAAAAAATCACAAAGCCAAAAGACCAAACCAAAGCGTCTAAGCAACCATGGAGTAAGCCGCTGCGGCAGCACCAAAGCGAAGCGTCCTAAAGACTAAAAGCGACGAAGGAGCGCACCAAAGACCAAAAAGGGCGAAGCCCGCGGCTCAATACCCATATTTCTCGCCCCATTTTTTCTTTAATTCTGTGCGAGTTTTGGATTCTTGTGGGTTGTTGGAAGGCTCATAAAACTTGGAACCGACTAGCTTTTCCGGAAGGAACTCCGCAGCTACAAAATTCCCTTCATATTGGTGAGCATATTGGTAGTCTTTGCCATAATTTAAATCTTTCATCAACTTTGTAGGCGCATTACGTAAGTGGAGTGGGATAGGAGCAATACCGTTTTGCTTGATATGAGCCAAAACGGTGTCAATAGCCGTATAAGCCGAATTACTTTTTGGAGAGTTCGCCAAATAAATAGTTGTTTCCGCAAGGATAATCCGAGCTTCGGGCATACCGATAGTATGGCAAGATTGGAAGCAAGCATTGGCAAGGAGAAGACCGTTGGGATTGGCAAGCCCAATATCTTCAGATGCCACAATAATCAATCTTCTTGCGATAAACTTGACATCTTCACCACCCGAAAGCATGGCGCCTAGATAGTAAAGCGCCGCATTGGGATCACTTCCGCGAATAGATTTTATGAAGGCTGATATGATGTCATAATGCTGCTCACCCGATTTGTCATATTGTGAGATATTCTCTTTGATGACGGTTTCGACCAATTGATTAGTGATGGTCAAGCTTTGTCCGTCAGAGATGGTATTAGCTAAGATTTCAAGGATGTTGTACAATTTTCGGGCATCGCCACCAGAAATACGTAGCATAGTATCATATTCATCAACCTTAATATCTTTGGCTTTGAGATATTCGTCTTGCGACAAAGCCCGCTCAACTAGCCCGATTAAATCATCTTTTTCTAGTGGTTTTAGGACATAGACTTGAGCACGGGAGAGCAAGGCATTATTGACTTCAAAAGAAGGGTTTTCGGTGGTAGCTCCGATTAGGGTGACTGTGCCGTCTTCGACCGCTCCGAGTAAGGCATCTTGTTGGGACTTACTAAAACGGTGGATTTCGTCTATAAAAAGGATGGCGTTAGGGTGGTCAAAAAAGCGTTGTGCCTTAATTTTTTTGATGGTTTCCCGAATATCCTTGACCCCTGAGTTGATGGCTGATAGCTTGAAAAATGGCTTTTTGACTGTATTGGCAATGATAGACGCCAAGGTCGTTTTGCCTACACCGGGCGGTCCCCAAAGAATAATGGAAGGTATATTATCCGCTTCGATGGCATTGCGCAACACGGCACCTTTGCCGGTTAGGCTCGATTGCCCGACGTAGTCATCCAAATTAGTGGGGCGCATTCGTTCTGCTAGTGGTCTCATATTCGTATTTCGTCGAAAAAATTTGCTTAAGTGCGAAAGTAAGCTTAATTTTAGTATTTTAATAGGCTTTGTTGGTTTTTTGGAGTTGAGTCGTTTCGCTTCGCTAGTTGAGTCGCTTCGCTGGTTGAGTCGCTTCGCTAGTTGAGTCGCTTCGCTAGTTGAGTCGCTTCGCTGGTTGAGTCGCTTCGCTGGTTGAGTCGCTTCGCTAGTTGAGTCGCTTCGCTAGTTGAGTCGCTTCGCTGGTTGAGTCGCTTCGCTGGTTGAGTCGCTTCGCTG
>CAMZKG010000215.1 GCA_947311105.1 uncultured Saprospiraceae bacterium | reverse complement strand
GAAATTTGAAGATTTTTGGCAAGGATTTCTTTTTATTCAAACACCTTCAAATTTTGCCTTAATCAAGGAAGACGTTGGAGGCGTGGCAGGCTACGTCGGAGTATTGTTTTTTTACCGAACCATTGTAAATAGTTACTTTACTTTTTAAAAAAAGTCGGTTTGTCCTGCGAAGATGTCCTGATGATTAGACGTATTGTTCTTACAGATTTTTAATCCAATAAAACATCCAACATCATTTGGTGATTGTTCAAAAAACGTTGAGATGTTTCAAACGTTTGGGTATTTTGGTAATCGGTTTTTGTTAGTCCGTTTTCTCCAATTTCGTAGATGGCAGAGCTTGGATAAGCGAGTAGGATAGGGGAATGAGTGGAAATGATAAACTGCGACCCCTGCTTGACAAGGTTGTGAATTAGTGTCAAAATCGACATTTGGCGATTAGGGGAAAGAGCCGCTTCGGGCTCGTCAAGAATATATAAACCATTGTCTCCGAAGCGATTAGTCATTAAAGCCATAAATGCTTCTCCATGCGACTGCTCATGTAGTGATTTGGCACCATAAGAATCCAAAACCCCAAGATTTTCAATTTCGGTGGCGACATTGTAGAAACTTTCGGCTCTGAGAAAGAAGCCAGTGCGTGGTTTTTTTAGTCCTTTGGCGATACGTAGATATTTGTGTAATTCGGAATGGGTAGCGTGAGTACTAAATCTAAAATTAGAAGTGCCCCCTTCTGCGTTAAATCCTTGCGAGATAGCTAATGCTTCCAATAAGGTCGATTTGCCGCTTCCATTTTCGCCTACGATGTAAGTCACATGTGGGTGTAGGATGGTTTTATTTAGATTTTTGATGACCGGCAAGGAGAAAGGGTATTTGTCAAAATTGTCTATTTCATCTTCTTTCAATTCAAAAGATAACAAAAAGTTGGTTTTATTGGACAGTGCTTTTTGTTCTTGCACTTTGGACTGATCCTTGTAAAATAAGGCTAGTGCTTTTTGTAATTCAGGATATTTTTGTGCGACCCATTCTTGGTCGAGTACCCATTGGATATAGCCCAGGTCGTTGCTTAAGGTCTCTATTGGTTGCCCTTTGTATTTTCCGAAAGGTATTTTCATAAATAATCGAATGAATTAGAGGGTTTGTAAATGGCTTAGTGTAGGATGAATTTTTGGGCTTCGACTCTAATGTGTCCTACTTTGAGCAGTGCCATATATGGCCCAGATGGTAGATCTAGCTCGAGGCTTAGTTGTTGATGTCCTTTCGGAAAATAACCTAAAACTTTTGTAAATACCAAACGCCCAGCTTGCGTGAAAATATCTATTTTTATTTTTGCGGAAGCAGAAAGGGAGATGTCAAAATTTAATTGTCGGTTGGTTATAATACTAGGGCGGATGTTAAATGCGGATTGGTTAAAGGCAACAGAGACAATCGGCGAATACGTAAAAAAGCCGTCCTTGTCAATCTGCTTGTATCGGTAATAATTGATAATCAATGGATTAGGGTCAATTACTTGATATATCTTGGGCGTTAAATCACCTTGATGGGAAGGCACAAAATCCAATTTTTCAAAATTTTGACCATCGCTGCTGCGCTGAATTTCAAAACCTTCATTGTTTATTTCCGAGCTTGTGGCCCATTTTAGCACAATTTGGTTGTTGATGATGCGTGCTGTAAGTGGATTTAAAATATCAATGGGAAGTGGTGAAGAAGGCGTGGCAAATTTAGAAAGCATTTTGATATAAGCCGCTTGGTAGCCGTCTGCGGGCTCGGTAATTTCCCAAGAGTTTTCGGGGTAGCTTGTATTCCAGTCTTTATAAGCTTTTTCGGCGGGCTGGTTTTCTGGTGGTGCGATGGTATAGGTGGCATCAGGATTAAAACCCGGATTGGGCCCACCAGGCACAAAGCCTGGCGCAGGATGGGTATCCCATGCCGTGCCATCTCCAAACCAAGCATGATAAATTTCGGAACAGGATTTAGTGGCACCATGCGCATTCATATTGGATAGATAGACCAAGTTTTGTGGATTGGTGCCGTGCGCATAGTGGACATAATTTTCGGCAGCTTTGAGATAAGTATCGTCTAAGGCGGGATCGATTCCATAGCTAATCATATTGTAAAAGAGCAAAGCCGAATTGGCTTTTACACGGCTGCTGCCCCAAACATAATTACTGGATTCGAGATAGGCACGATAGGGAGATGAATAAGCTAAATAGGCAGGTAAAAGCTCTGCATTATTATTTTTTACGGAAGTCTTAAAATTATTAATTATATCCACCTTCGTACTCGCAGTGCCATTTGCGGAAGCAGCATAATACAATAAAGCATCTTGAAAAGTAGATTCAAATGGATACCAAAAATTCCAACTCATGGCATGGATTTCAGTATAATGGGCATCCACATAATTTTTGTAAGTGGCTTGATTGGTCAGCACAAAAAGATAAACCGCAGCCGTGAAACTTGTCGCATCTTGCTCATAATCAGCGACTTCTGGGTTAGAGCTTTGAAATCCTACATTGTCATAATTGGAGTATCCAGGATGGTTTTGGAGCCAAGTCCAAGCCAATTCCGCCTTGCTTTGTAGGAGATTTGCGTAAGCGGTCTCTCCAATATTATTAAATACAATTGCCGCATGGGCAAACATGCTACAGGCGGAGCGAGTCGCCGAAGATTGAGCCGCACCATAATAGTGAGCCGCTGCATCTGTAGATGGGGGAGATGCTTCTTGAAAATCCGTCACAGAAACTTTCATCAAAACAGAACCATCCGATAACTGCATTTTGAGCAGCCAATTCAATTCCCATTTTAGTTCATCCAAAATATCGGGGATGCCATTTCCACTTTCGGGAATATTATTATTGTCTCCCCAAAGTCCTGTATTTTCTTCATAGGCGGATAGCAGATCATGGACAGGCCCGAAGGCATAGTTGACATATTTATTGTAATCACCCGCATCATGCCAACCACCCGAAAGGTCTTTTTCGGTGCTCGAATTATTGGGGTCGGTCACCAGTCGGCAGGTCAAATCTTGATGGAGACCAATATGGCAAGCATTGGCATCGATCCAGTCTGCTTCTGCAAAAGGAGCGGATTTAGGGGTGCCGCATCGCTGATAATAGAAGGCACGTAGCGCTTGTTTGAGTACATCTTCATAGACATTATCATTGATTGAAAAAGTATAGGATTTGACATTATTTTGGGCATCATAGAGATAATAATCTCCAGGAGTTGTCACAGAAGAAAAGTCAAAAATCCAGCATTGGTCACCCGATGAAGCATCCGTGGCGCCATTATTCCAAGCTGTGATAGCTCCTGTAAAGACGGTGGTTCCACCGGCTGATTTTACCTGATAGCTATTATCGGGCGAAAAATTATCCGTAGAGTTATACCCAACTTGTGGATTAGAAATAACCGCTACTTTCTCATCATTAATGCGATATCCAAATTGATCGATATGAATAAAATCGGTTTCTGCTTGCGCAAAAAGGTGGGTTGTACTATTAAAAATTAAAACAAGAAACAATAGCCGCATGGTGTTTTTGCGATAGGTAGTATGTAGCATAATTGGGTGTATTTTAGAGCAAAATTAGTGACTTTGCCGATAAAATGTCTTCTAAGCCCTAAAATGTCGTAAGTTTGCACAAAATTATTTCTGTGACCATTTTGGTTAACGGACACACGAAAATTTTAAAATATGTCAACATTTAGATTAATCTTTGCCACTCTGACTTTTAGCCTGATATTTTTATCTTGCGCCAGTAACGAGTCCGCTAACGAAAATGTCCTTCAAGAACAACAGGAGTCAAGTCCAATGAAGGAAAAGATGCAAATGCAAGAAGACGACCGTATCTCTTTGGGCCTAAACGATATGCAAAAACAGCATCAATTAAAAAATATGCGTAGCCATCTAGTAGCGGTGCAGACCATTGTGGAGCTCTTGTCAAAAGAAAATTATGACTTAGCATCAAAGGTCGCTTATACCGAGTTGGGCTCGACCACCGAAATGAAGCTGATGTGTGCTTCTTTTGGCAACGAACAATTCGAAAATATGGGACTAGCTTTTCACGCAAGTGCAGACAAAATGAGTGAAATCATTAAAACCAAAGATAAAAAAGCATCATTAGAAGCTTTGTCCGTGACAATGAATTACTGTGTACAATGCCACGCTAATTTTCGACAATAAATCAATAATAGCGGCACTTGTAAATGGAGTCGATTACGTTTTTTGTAAAAAAAACTAATAAAAATTTGGCAAATCGGATTTATTGTGTTATCATTGCCTTTGTATTGTACAATATACCCCAAAAAACAAGCATTGCTAAGTTATTTATCAGAATAAATAAGGGTGTCACCTAGTGGCTAACTCTGTGTATGGTAGAAGTGGGTGGATGCCCAGATTTTATTCTGTTTTTTTTAATTCTTAAATCTTTTATTATGAAATTTACATTTCACAAAGGTCATTCCTATGACCAAATTACCCAAATCTTTTCTTCGTTTCTGCGTCCAGCCTTGATGATACTTGTAGGAGTATTGTTATGGGGGGGGTGAGTTATGGACAGAGTTCTGGTCTGCGGTATCCACCAGATCAGGCAGAGAGCTATGATCCCGACATTGACCCTGATGGTATTGTTATTGCTAAAAACATACCCAATGATGTGCCGATTAATCAAGCCTACTTAGACGCTAAACAGGCAGGCGATAGCCTTCTGATGGCACATAAACTATCAGAAGTATCTTGGGCTCGCAGCAAGATGACAGAAGCAGTTACCATTGCTTTGATGG
>CAMZKG010000214.1 GCA_947311105.1 uncultured Saprospiraceae bacterium | reverse complement strand
TAGTTAAGCCCTTCAGCGCCGATGGTACTGCCGCATGGTGGGAGAGTAGGTCGCTGCCAACTTTTTTTTTAAAAGCTCATCCTTTGGATGGGCTTTTTTTGTACGCATTTTACGTATTATTCAGGTTTATTGCTTGAATATTTACTCTGCCTAATTAGAGTTTGCAGTTATTTATTAATTTTGCCGACTATAAAACTATAGCCATGAGTCAAACAAATAACATCGACATTATTTATATGACCCTTTTTCCTTGGGACAATGAATATTCATCGGTATCTCTCTCCTTTACAAAGGAATTTGCTAAGAATAATAGAGTTTTTTATATCAATCATCCTTATAGTATCAAGGACTATTGGAAGAATCGCAAAACCGCAAACGCCCAAAAAAGAAAGGCAAAACTCCTAAAAGGCCAAATGCAATATGAAGCTATCCCTGGTGTAGATCCTGAGCGGGTTGTTGCCATTCATCCCCCTTTGACCATACCAATTAATTGGTTACCACCTGGTAGAATATATGATTTCTTCTATAAACTAAATCGTAGAAAAATCGAAAAAACGATTCAAAAGGTCATCAAAGATTACAATATCAAAAATTATGTCTATTTGAATTGTTACGATCCTTTTTTTGTCGGAACATTACCAAAAAATAAATTTTCTCCTTTGTTGAATGTTTATCAGTGTATTGATGACTTTTCTATTGAGCCTTATGCCGCTAAGCATGGTTTAGGTCTCGAAAATATCGCTATAAAAAAAGCGGATGTTGTTGTCGCCACGTCTTCTAATTTGGTGAAAATAAAAAAACATCTAAATTCCAATATCCACTTGCTGCCTAATGCGGTTGACCTTACCATCTTTGATAAAGCAGTTAATGAAAAACTATCAATTCCTACGGAAATAGCCAATGTGAAGAACAAAATGATCGGTTTTACAGGCAATATGGATAATGTCCGATTTGACTTTGCTCTTGTTAAAAAAATGGCCGAAGTGCATCACGACAAGACTGTTGTGTTGGTGGGCCCTATTAATTGTGATGACTTTTATACTCTTGGAATCGATAAATTGCCTAATGTGATTACTACTGGATCAAAAAATATTCAGGAGCTTCCAAACTATTTGCAGTATTTTGACGTAACTATTATACCTTTTGAACTAAATAAACAAACAGAAAGTATATATCCTTTGAAAATTAATGAATACCTTGCTGCTGGTAAGGCCGTAGTATCGACTTCTTTTTCCGAAGATATCAAAACATTTGCTGATTGGATTTATTTAGCGCAAGATGAGCATGATTTTATGCAATTGATTGATGTCGCTATTGCTGAAAATAATGACAATAGAATCGCTAATAGGGTGGCTAAAGCTAAAACCAATACTTGGGGAGAGCGAGTAAAGTCTTTTTGGGAAATCGTAGGGCAAAACCTTGAAATTAAAAATGGGGTTAAAAGAAAGAGTAAAATCGAGTGAGTCTTTGACTCGACTTGCGCATTGGATGCTTATCCCGCGCAATCGGTACAGACCGAGATGGTGGGTGCGTGCTCTTTGGAATCCTTTTGTTCATAAACGTGGTAAAAATGCCGTCTTCTCTAGGAGAGCCAGAAAAGACCTTTTCCCCTTTAGACCTTTTGTGCTTGGGGCTAATTCTTTTGTTGAAGACTTTGCTGTCATTAATAATGCCATCGGTCATGTTATTATTGGTGAACGGACTTTGGTCGGGATTGGTACGGTGATTATTGGGCCAGTTGTCTTAGGAGATGATATTTTAATTGCCCAAAATTGTGTCATTACAGGTCAAAACCATAGCTATGCTAATGTTAATCTCCCAATTGCTGAACAAAAAGATATTGTTAAAGAAACAATCATTGAAGATCAAGCATGGATAGGAGCTAACTGTGTGATCGTTCCTGGCGTAACTATCGGAAAACATGCAGTGGTTGCTGCGGGTAGTGTCGTGACAAAAAATGTTCCCGCTTTCTCTATTGTAGGTGGCAATCCGGCTAAGCTCATTAGACAATATAATTGGGGTACAAAAGAATGGGCTCGCATAGGAAATGAAAAAAATAAAAAATGATTTTCTTTTAGTGACCTGTTTGTGGCAAAAATAATCTACTTTTGGTATCCCTAAGAGAGTAGGATAGATGGCTAAACTCCAAGATGCACTGAAAAACCCAACGTATATTGCCCTAGTCAATACCGCAATTGTCTTAATCGTTGCCGCTCAACAATATTTCCTGAATTCCTACAATACTTTTACGACTTACCGATATGCCACCTATCACTTTTTTCAAGAATTACCCTTGTATGATGCATATCCGCAGTATGAAGGGTATTTTTTTTACAATCCTACATTTCCACTTTTATTTATACCTTTTGCTTATTTACCCGTGCCTTTGGGGATTCTTACTTGGGTAATGAGCTTAATGGTCGCTTTTTATTATGGGCTACGGTTATTGCCGATCCAACGAGATAAGATGGTTTTTATCTATTTTTTCTCTGTTATAGCTTTGGTGACAGCACTCCAAAACCTAGACACAGCCCCGATGGTCGCAGGATGTATATTTGGTGCCTTCGCTTACGCAGAAAGAAAGGATTATTTTCGGGCGACCTTCTTTCCCAATGTCGGTTTTTTTGTAAAAGGATATGTCGCTATTGGCGCTTGTTTTTTGATGATGCGAAAGTTTAAACGAAGAGTTTTTCCGTATGTCTTTTTCTGGTTTAGTTTGTTTTTATTTTTGCCATTGCTAAAATACTCGCCTTCGGAGCTCGCCCAATTATATCAAGATTGGGGCACATCCTATGCCAATGACCGCCAAAATCATGTAGGTATTTCTGTGATGGGTTTGGTGCGTCATTTATTGGGGATACCTGTTTCGGTGTTGTATGTCCAAGTATTTGCCGCTTTACTTTTGGTCATGACGATGATTTCGATGTCCTTTCGGAAAAATTATTCCCGAGCAAAATTTCATTTTCTTAGCTATTTATTGATTTGGGTAGTTATTTTTAATCATTTAGCGTCCACTTCTACTTACATCATCGCAGCACCTGGAGTGGCAATTTGGTATGTCATTTCCGAAAGGACATGGATGGATAAGCTATTATTGGGAATTACTTTTTTGATGACGATTCTATCGCCGACCGATTTATTTCCTGCTTGGATACGCCATAATTATATCACCCCTTTTAGTTTACAAGCACTAGGTCCAACATTAATCTTCATTCTATTACAGTATGAGCTTTTATTTAGTAACTTTGCTCCGTTGCATGGAAAGAAGAACTGAAATATCTATCATTTTACCTTTGTATAATCCGCATGAAGGTTGGAAAGAAAGCTTACATGAGGCATTGGCCAATATGGATAAGTTATTTATAGGTGTGCCTTATCAGATTGTTATTGTCAATGACGGATCTACTAAAAATATTGATGACGATTTTTTGAAGCGCCTTGCGGCAAAACACAAAGGGCTTATCTACCTAGCTTATCCGAATAACAAAGGGAAAGGTGGAGCCGTCAGGTTTGGGTTGGCAGGTGTACAATCTGACTACTATATATATTCTGATTTTGATTTTCCTTTTGGCTATCAAGCGATACGAGAAGCTTATAATGTGTTGAAAACCAATAGGATAGGTTTGGTTATAGCCAAAAGAGATGCTCATTATTACCGTATTCTGCCTTTTGTCCGCAAGGTGCTTTCCCGATCTCTACAAGTGATAAATTACTTCTTGACAGGCTTCAAAGTAGTAGATACTCAGGCCGGATTGAAAGGGCTAAATGAAGAAGCGAAGGCTGTTTTTTTGACGACCAAAACTACGAGTTTTATTTTTGAAGTGGAGTTTATCAAGAAAGCCATCAAAAAAGGTATTCCATATCAATATCTTGAAGTGCGACCCAAGGAAGGGATACAATTGACCAATTTTGGGATGGTTACCATAAAAAAGGAGCTCAAAAGCCTACTAAAAATTCTTTCACGAAAGTAGCAACCCTACTCAAATCGAATAAATTTCTTAGGATTTAAGGGCTTTTGTCGATACCAAAGCTCAAAGTGAAGATGTGGCCCAGAAGTGAGCTCGCCTGTATTCCCAATGATAGCAATCGCTTCGCCAGCCTTAACAATATCTCCAGAATGTCGAAGTAATTTCTCATTATGCTTATAGACAGATAAGAGATCATTGTCATGCTTAATTACGATTGTGTTTCCTGTTTTCATTGTCCAATCGGAAAAAATAACCACCCCATTGGAGATGGATTTGATGGGCGTCCCTTTGGCGGCAATGATATCAATCCCATAATGCTGTGAGTTTCTATTAAAACCCGCACTAGTTTCTCCTATTACGGGTGATGTAAATTGCATTTGTTTCAAAGACAATGGAGTAGATTCGTCTTGTTTTTCGGGTTCTGTATTCAAAAAATCCCCTTGTTCTACTTCCTTAGAAAGGGTTTTTTCGGCTTCATTTTTCTGTACATTCAGCTCCGCACGAGTAAAATGTTTTAGTGTGTCTTTACTGTCACTAGCATACTCATGTTCGCCTAGGATACGGCGTTTCATGGCATCTGTAAAAACGGCATTCGCTTGGAGTTCTGTTTCTAATTGAGCAATTTGTTTTTCAAGCGTGCGAATTTCTGTCTTGCTCGCTACTTGGTCTCCACCTGGCAAATATTTTAGGATAGGGGTGAAAATAAAAAGAGAACCAACCAATATCGCCAATACCACAAAAATGGTACTAAGTAAGATATACAGGCTCATTAGGGTCAAATTGAACTCCGAAACCACTTCAAGAGACTCATTATTTCGGATGGTGAGCATATATACATCTTTAATCCTTTCTGTCCATTTGCGCTTTTCTTTTTCAGAATCACCCGTAGATGTCGTTTTTCTCGAAAATTTGAAATATTTTTGCAATCCCATAGGTTAATTTTGGTTTAGAGAAAATTATTTGCCTGCTCTTTCGTTCGTTATTGGTGAATGACTAACATCCGATTGCCTTTTTGCGTAAGCTAACTAATAAGACTTTACAGAACTCATGTTAAATAACAACAAACGACTAATCGGGAGACATATTTTTCTCCTTTCTTTAGTGCTTATATCTCTCTTTTCTTCTTGTGTCACACAGAAGAAAAAAGGCGACGTATCCAAGCTGAAAAGAGCATATCATAATATGAATGCCCATTATAACGGATATTATAATGCAAATGTACTCATCAATGAGAGCATAGACAAACTTAATGACGTTCATCAGGATAATTTTAACCAAATTCTTGATGTTTATACCTATTCTGAAGTCGCAGACGCTAAGCCAGTCTATTCTGATCTAGATGAAGCCATCAAAAAGTCGTCTATCGTCATTACATTGCATCGCCCGAGCAAATGGGTCGATGATTGTTACCTTAATATAGGCAAATCCCAGTTTTTGAAGCAAGATTATGAGACAGCCGAACAAACTTTTCTGTATTTAGCGGAAGAGTTTAGTCCTATTGCGATGGCCAAAAAGAAGGCTAGAGCCAAGAAAAGAAAGAAGGCTAAGAGCAAAAAGAAGCATAAAAAGAAGAAAAAGTCTTCTAAAAAGAAAAGAAAGAAGAAAAAGAGAAAAAAGAAGAAAAAATCTTCCAAAAAGAAAAAATCGCCAAAAAAGAAGCTTTCTAAAGAAGAAATGAGAAAGAAGTATTTGGCTAAGAAAAAGGCTCAAGAAGAAGCTAAGAAAAAGACGGAAAAAGAAGATAGCCAAGGAAATAAGACCAATTCAAAGGACAATAAAAAGAAGAAACCGAAAAAAAAGAAGGAGGAAGATGATGTGAAAGTTAGAAAAGGGGATTATACCGTCGAAGCTCCCAAAAGTGGTCCTTTTACACATGAAGCTGCCTACCAAGAAGGTCAAATTTGGCTTGCGCGAAATTATATTCAGCGCGAGCTTTATGATGATGCGGCTTATATCTTAAGACGATTAGACCAAAATCCTACAACTTTCTCTAAGCTGAAACCGGAGATTGCGAAAGCCCAGGCAGATTTGTTGATAAAGCAGAAAAAATACAAAGAAGCAATTCCAGCTTTAGAATTTGCCGTAAAACAATTCAAAAAACGCAAAGATAAAGTCAGATTGTACTATATCTTGGGGCAGTTGTACCAATTGAACAAGCAAGAAAAAGATGCAGCAGATGCTTTCGCAAAAGTGGTCAAGTATAAACCAAATTACGAAATGACTTTTTCTGCAAAGATGAATGTCGCTTTAAATGCTTGGATATCAGGAAGTAGTACCGCCGAAGAAGCAATTTCTTCATTGGAAAAATTATTGAAGGATTCGAAGAATAAAGATTATAAAGACCAGCTTTACTTCACTTTAGCGAAGTTGTACCAAAAGCAAGGTGATGAAGAAAAAACCATCGCAGCTCTAGAAAATTCACTATCCAATAATAGCAGTAATCGCTCTCAAACCGTAGAGTCTAGCTTGATGTTGGCGGATTTGTATTTTAATAAAGCTGACTTTATAAATGCTAAGAAGTACTTTGACCGTGCGTTAGGGGCGATGGATAAAGCAGATGACCGGTATGCGAGTGTCACAAAATATAGCCAAAACCTTGCGGGAATTGCAGCTAACCTTATGTTGATACAAGAGCAAGATAGCTTATTGGCTGTAGCTAATATGCCAGAAGCGCAACAAAAGAAATTAGCCATCAAAATTTTGGAAGAGCGCTTGCTCCAACAAGCCAAGGACAAAGCGGCACAAGCAGCTAAAGCAAATAATGCCGCTGGTAAAAGACAGGGGACGATTCCTGGTCTAAAAAGTACCTTTTTTGCCTATGATCCAGGTAAAGTGAAAAAAGGAAAAAGAGCTTTTGAAAAAAAATGGGGGGATCGCCCTTTGAAAGATAACTGGCGTAGAGCCGCAAGTCAAGATGTTGCAGAGATGAGCGATGTGGGCGAAAGTAAGGACGAAGAAGCTTATTCGGATGCAGATATTGCCAATATACTGAAGGACTTGCCGAGTTCTCCAGAAGCACAGAATAGTGCGAAGTCAAAGATTTATCAAGCGATGTTTGATTTAGGAGTCTTGTACCGTGATCGTTTGGAAGAGCCGCAGCGGTCAGTAACCGTATTGGAAGACATGCTTTCTAGGTTTCCCGATTCGACTCGTAATGAGCTGGATGGGTGGTATTATTTGTATTTAGATCACGCTGATTTGAGCAATGCGCCTGCAAAACAAAAGTATTATGACTTAATTGTGCAGAAATATAAGACATCAACTTATGCTAGAGTATTGGAAAATCCCAATTATCTCAATGACTTAAAGTCAGAAGAAAATAAACTAGGTCGGTATTTTGATGAGACTTACACCTTGTATCAAGCGGAAAATTATCAAGGGGTCACTAAGCGGTTGCAAAAGGTAGAGCAATTATTCGGGGCAGATAATCCTATGCAGGCCAAATTTTCTCTTTTAAGTGCAATGGTGGGTGGCGCCATGAACGGTCGCAAGGCTTACATTACGGGCTTAAAGGAAGTCGTCGCGAACTTTAAAAATACAGAAGAAGAAAAGCGCGCAAAGGAAATTCTAAGAGTATTAGGCGAAGATGTCGGTGGAGGCCCTGGTAGCGTAGGGAAGGCGTCCAAAGAAAAGAAATCTTTGTTTAAGCTAGAAGAAAAACGGATGCATTTTATGTTGATTTTGTTGGATGCGGACAAGGTCGTGGTCAATGATGTGAAAAATGCAGTGTCTGATTTTGACAAAAAGAACTTTAAGCTACAGCATTTTAGAATCTCTAACATCTTCCTTGGATCTAATGTGAAAAATCCAATTATTGTAGTGCGCAAATTTAGGAATAAGGACAAAGCAATGACCTATTACAATGCGATAAGTACAGATGAAGACGTGCAAGCTGTTATTAATGGAGCAAAAATATTTCCAGTTTCTCAAAGTAATTATCGGCAAATCTTGCGACAAAAAAGCCTAGTAGGTTATGAAGATTTCTTTGAAGAAAACTACAAGTAATACGCTATGAGCCATGATAGCCAATACTTGAATTTTAAAAAATATGGAGAAAATGGTCGTGTAATAGTCATATTGCACGGCCTTTTTGGCATGTTGGATAATTGGAATACACTTGCAAAGCAGCTTGCAAAAGACTTTCAGGTCTATATTGTTGATCAGCGAAATCATGGGAAGTCGTTTCATGCGGATGAGATGAGTTATGATTTGATGACGGTTGATTTGTTGAATTTTTTAGAAGCGCATGATTTGCGGGACATTAATTTAATGGGACACTCTATGGGGGGGAAGGTGGCGATGAATTTTGCTCTTACACATCCAGAGTACCTAGCACGCTTGATTGTGGTGGATATTGCTCCCGTTATTTATGCTCCGGCACACCAATTTATCTTTTCTGCATTGGAGAGTGTTGATTTTTCGCAAAATCTGACCAGAGCTGATATTGCCCAAAAAATGGAAGAAAAAATCTCTCAGCCTGCCATCATTCAGTTTTTAATGAAAAATCTTGGACGTGATCAGTACCAAAAATTGCGATGGAAAATGAACTGGAAATCCATCCAGAAAAATTATGATGCCATGAATCAGTGGGAGATGAAAGGCTTGCATTATGATGGAGAAGTCTTTTTTGTCAAGGGAGAAAGGTCAAAGTATATCCAAGAAAAAGATACTCCCATTATCTTGAAATATTTTCCTAAGGCCAAAATTAGGACAATTGAAAAGGCTGGACATTGGGTGCATGCGGAGCAGCCTGTAGCCTTGTTGGACATGTTAAGGCGCTTTGTTTGTTAATAATCTATTAAAAAAAATTTATTACTTGTTGATTAATTGCAGTTTATATCGTAGGTGGTTCGTTGTATGTATGGTATTATTTTGAAATATGATTTTTTATTTGTATCTTTGCTACACAAAATGAAACATTTAATGAAACCTAAGCCTGTGATTCGTTCAATTCTGCTTTTGCTGATTCTTTTTTCGGCACAAATATCCTTTGGTCAAAACTTCAGAGTGGCCATAGCCACCTATACAACCGATGAAGTACCCCAAGTTATTAAGGAGTCCAATATTGATGGAGTCTTCCGCAAGGTGGATCAAAATAAGCTTTATCATTATTATTTAGGGGATTACTATTCCGAAGCCGAAGCAGATGAAGTGAGAGTGGAAATGCTGATGAAAGGCTTTATAGATGCGAAAGTGATAGACTTAGAAGAACAGCGTCTATGGTGTGGAGCACCTTGTCCTTATTTTAAGGATGACTATGTGTATAATCATATTGGAGCAGATGGACTGATGGTGGGTTCTGTTTTCTTTTTAAGGGGCGGAGACAGGGTGTCTAAAAAAGGGACTACGACTATTTATGAATTTGCGAAAGTTCTGAAAAATCATCCGGATTTTAGGCTTCATTTAGGTGGACATGCCGACAAAACGGGGTCTTATAGAGCAAACATAGTGATTGCTGATGCAAGATTGAGAGCCGTGATGAAATTATTGAAGCGTTATGGGGTCTCTCAAAAAAGAGTGGCACCAATTATTTTTGGCTCGGGGGTACCGTTAGGGGGAGACAAAAAATACGATAGACGTGTAGTCCTTACTATTCTGGATTCTTCTGGGCAAGTGGTAAGCCGCAATAGAGCAACAATGGTGCGCACAGCCCAAGCTACTGCACGTTAATAAACTTTTAGTGGAGAAATTGAGCGTTTTGTTCAATTGTGGAGTCCACTCCTCAAAGTCAAGGTACATTTTTGTTTGGAGATACCACAAAATTTTATTCTGTAGGCTCCAATTTTAACAATGATTTGGGGTTGCTTTCAGTTGAATAATTGAGTGGTCGTACGCTTGAACCCAATAAAGTCTTGCTCCATTCTTTGACTATAGACTACAACGATTTTCGGTAGCTCAACCTTCAATAATTGGCTTTAAATTGATATGAGTATCAATTAAATCAATGGCTCTTTTTACTTTCCAAGGTGTCCTTGTATTGATTTTTACTTCAATCTGGCTGATTTTGACTACCGTGCCATAAGTATCTAAAGGGGTGACAATCACAGGGATTTTGTGCTCATTGATGTATGCTAAAGCTTCGTCGCTAATAGCAGGCAAATTATCATCATGCATCCCAAATACCGTAAGTGCGATACCATTGATGGACGGCTTGTCAAATTCTTCTTTTAGTGTGCGGATGCCTTCATCAAGTCTGTGATAACTAATGATGAGCAAGAAGTTTTGCTTAGAATGATGCTCTTCAAAATTAATTAATGAGCCTGGTAATAGGTCTTCTACTCGATTATCTAGCCGGTCATGGTTTAGGATTACCTTTCCCTTGATGGCTTCTGTTACTGTGGACAGGATGGGGTAGGAGAGTGTGCGGTCGTAAGGTACACAGCCAAGCAAAGGGATGCCCATTTGGTTTAGTTTTTTGCCTACCAAAGAACGAACTTTATCTATCTTGTCTTCCCGTACTTTGTTAATGATGACACCTATAATCGGTACATTAGCTTCTCTAAACAATGCGATGGACATGTTCAGCTTGTCGATCGTGTTGCCAATGCCCCCTTCAACGACCATCACTACCGAAGCCTTTAAAAGTCGGGCTACATCTGCATTATTTAGCTCTACAACCGAGCCGACTCCTGGGTGTCCAGTGCCTTCATAAATTACCATATCATACTCTTCTTCGAGTGCGTCTGCGGCTTCGAGAATCTCTTCTTTGTAGTGGTAGCGCTCTGGATGTTCTAGGTAAGCACTAGTCGCTCCTTTGCCGAGTATGACTGGGCTGTGCACGTTAGATTCTATCTTAAAATCCATATATTGTGCAAACAGGACAGCATCTTTATCGACTTGTAAGTTTTCTAAGTCAACAAATTCTTGTCCGACTGGCTTGCAGTAGCCGACGTGGATTCCTTGCTTCTTTACGGCTGCTACTAGCCCTAGTGTGGAAGTGGTTTTGCCAACATGCTGACTTGTGGCTGCAACATATATTCTTTTACGCATCTTTTTGGATTTTATGCCCACAAGGTAACGACTAGAATTGATTCTGCCAAATTAATCTTGATGTTGTGCGATTTGGGCGGGAAGAGTCAGGTAGGCGCCAGCTGGTGGGCATATAGCTCCTTGTATCGGCTATTGTTATCGGCGAGAAGTGTTTGGTGCGTCCCTTTTTCAATAATCCTACCTTGGTCCAAGACAACAATTTGATCCGCTTTCTGGATGGTGCCTAGCCGATGAGCGATCACAATTGATGTACGCTTTTCTGTGATTTTGGTAATAGCGTGCTGGATGATAGCTTCGGTGTTAGGGTCGATGGAAGATGTGGCTTCATCCAAAATCAAGATGTCTGGATTGGTGATTAAAGCTCGGACAAAAGAAATCAATTGACGTTGACCTGCTGATAAATTACTCCCCCTTTCCATGACTTCAAAGTCGTAGCCTTTGGGTAGTCTTTCGAAAAAATCATGTGCCCCTATATCTTTTGCGGCTTCGATGACGGTCTGTTCCGAAATGTCGGGGTTGCTCATTAAGATATTTTCCATGATGCTTCCGCGAAAAAGAAAAACATCTTGTAGTACCACCCCAATTCTCTTGCGAAGCCCAAAAAGATTATATTCATTAATGGAGTGCGCACCAATCATGATGAGCCCATCATCAATATCATAAGATCGATTAATTAATGCCGCTAAAGTCGTTTTTCCAGAGCCAGTAGTCCCTACCAGTGCAGTCGTTTTTCCGTAAGGAATAACTAAATTTAAATCTTTCAATATGGGGTGTCCTGCTGTGTAGCTAAATTGAATGTCTCTTAGAATAATATCTCCAGTCAATTCTTCAGGGATTAGCGTCCCTTTGTTGGCAATACGCTCATCGGTATCAAGCACCTTGAATATCCGTCTTGCGACAATAAGCCCCATCTGAAGCGTGTTGAATTTATCAGCCAACATGCGGACAGGCCTATATAACATGCTGATATACAGTGGAAAAGCGATTAATGTACCTATAGTTACTTCGCCTTTCAATACGCCTCCTGCGCCGTACCATATCATCAGTCCTGCGGAGATGGCAGATATAAGTTCTATGATGGGAAAGAAGGTCGCATAGTAAAAAATAGAGTTTAAATTGGCTTGGGTGTATGCTCTATTTATTGTTCTGAATTTTGCTTCTTCATCAGCTTCCTTTCGGAAAATTTTAATGGTATGGATGCCTGATATTCTTTCTTGCAAAAAGGCATTCATTCTTGATATCTCGGTGCGTACGATCTCATAAGACGCTCTGACTTTTTCCTTGAAAATGTAGGTGCTTAGAATTAATAAAGGAAAGACTGTAAGTACGACCAATGTCAGCTTCCAGCTCGTCCAAAGCATCATCACTATAACAAAAAGCATCGTCAATATATCGGAGATAATGGTGATTAGCCCTTGCGAGAAAATGTTGTTGATGGTCTCAACGTCACTAATCGTTCTAGTTGTTAACGTGCCTATGGGGGTGCGATTGAAAAAGGATAGATGCATTCGCATTAAATGTTGAAAAACATTTAGGCGTAATTGTCTAATGATGGCCTGACCTAGCCATTTTGATTGGTAACTAAACCAATAGCTGAAAAAAGCTTCTAAAAAAACCGCTCCAATTGTTGCCAATGCTATTATCCATAAGGTCTCAATCTTTTTGGGCACAATGTACTCATCCACCATTATTTTGATGAGTGTGGGGCGTAGTACGGCAATAGGAGCAATCAGTAGCCCCATGATAGAGACTAACCAAAACTTCTTTTTGAAAGGCTCGGTCAATCTAATGACTCGTCTAAAAATGGGTAATAATGGTTCTTTTGGTTCTGTTGACATCTGCTCTCCTAACAAACTATACAAACTGAAAGTTGGTGATTACGTCAAAATTTCATCACAAAATGACAAAATGACACCTAATGTTTTAATCAAGCGACAAGATGGCAGGTGTTCCCTGAAAAATACCGTTTTTTTGGCATTGGTACGCAGATTGATGTAGTAAAAGTGAATTAAAATTTTCAATTAACCAAAAAATATAAAATCATGACACTAGTAAAATTTAATCCATTCTTCCCTGCAGTTGCAAAAGATTTGGATCAAGCAGTCAACGAATTTTTCAATCGCCCAATCGGCAGCGGTTTTAAGGATGAAGTGCCTTTTAGCACACCAGCAATTAATGTGCATGAGACAGAAAAGGGATATTTTATCTCTTTGGCGGCTCCAGGCTTAGAGAAGGAAGATTTTAAAGTTGATTTGGATCAAAACATATTGAACATCTCTGTAGATAGGGAGAAGGATGAGTTAGAAGAAGGTACTAAAGTAACTAGAAAAGAATTTAGCTACGATCAGTTCAAGCATTCTTTTACACTTCCCGAAGACGTTGATACAGCTAAGATTGTAGCAGAGTACACCAATGGTATATTGGAAGTAAACTTGCCAAGAAAAGCAGCAAAACTCCTGAAGCCTAAAAACATTCAAGTAAAATAAGTTAGTTGAGTTTTTGGGCAGTTGTTTAGCTGTATTATAACAGAAGTAGTGAGATTTAAGCAAAATTTTTCATGGGTAATAAAAAAGGTCACTCGTAAGGGTGGCCTTTTTTTAGCTGATTGCTAAACCCGCTAAACCGCTAAACCGCTAAACCCGCTAAACCGCTAAACCCGCTAAACCCGTTAAACCCGTTAAACCGCTAAACCGCTAAACCGCTAAACCGCTAAACCGCTAAACCCGCTAAACCCGT
>CAMZKG010000213.1 GCA_947311105.1 uncultured Saprospiraceae bacterium | reverse complement strand
GGCATTTTTGTGTATGTTGAAGCTATTTTTTTTGAAGCGTAGCTGGGCTACGTGATAAAAAATAGTAAAAACAGGCGCAAAAAGGGCATTTTGTGGCAAAAATCTGGCCTACCTAAATAGTCACAAATAATAAAAAAAGAGTTTTGGGTTAATTCTTGTCAAAAATACATTAAATTTGGGTATAATTTCGTTTGAGACTTAAAATTAATAAAATCATGAAGAAGAAACTATTAATTGGATTGCTTTTTTTGGCTGTAGCAGCCATAAGTGTGAGCTCCTGCAAAGCGAATAAATGTAACTGTCCGAAATGGGAGATTAGTGAGTAGCCGTTTGGGTACTCGCAAGTTATTACTTTATGCCTATTTGCATAAAAAAAGGAGCCAATTGGCTCCTTTTTTCATGTGTTTTACTTCATACGGATCTCATCCATATTACCATCAAAAAAGTGGTATTCAAGGAGGTGGTATTCTGGTTCTGGTATCACTTTAATCCATTTATTGTATTTCATGTACCACTTCATTGGGATGTTTGGGACCCCTTTTTTGATATAAGCATGGACAAAAGGATGTACTTTTATAGATAATTTTCCGGAAGGTCTTGATTCAAAAAGGAAGTTAATATCTCTTTCAATATCATCTATAAGAAGGACTGAAGCATTCACTTTGCCCGTTCCATTACAGACGGGGCAATGCTCCGAAGTATTTATTTCTACGGCTGGTCTAGTACGCTGTCTAGTAATTTGCATTAAACCAAACTTACTAAGGGTCAAGATGGTGTGTTGAGCGCGGTCATTTTTCATAAACTCTACCATTTTTTGGTAAAGTTCTTTTCGGTGTTGCGCATTACGCATATCAATGAAGTCAATGACAATCAATCCACCAATATCACGGAGTCTCAGCTGTCGAGCAATTTCTTTCGCACTTTCTAAGTTTACGGAGAAAACGGCTTCCGTCTGATCTCTTTTGGACATTTTAGGGCCGCTATTGACGTCAATAACGTGCATGGCTTCTGTGGATTCAATGACAATATAGGCACCGCTTTTCATGGTTGCCGTTTTGCCGAAAGAAGATTTTATCTGCCTATTCACCCCAAAGGTTTCAAAAATAGGTTTTTTCCCTTTGTAAAGCTTTAGAATATCCGCTTTTTCTGCTACACGGTGATCCATGAAGGCTTTAATATTGCTATGCAAGGAAGGGTCGTTAACGATAATCTTGTTAAACGAGTCAGAAACCAAGTCTCTAAGAAGGCTAATTGGTTTATCCAATTCACTAAGGAGCTTAGTCGGCGGTTGAGCATTTTTTAGTTGAGCATGGATTTTATTCCATTTGTCCACCAAAAGGCTCATTTCATCATGCAAATCGGCCACTTTTTTGCCTTCAGCCGCTGTACGAATAATGACGCCAAAATTAGGGGGCTTGATGCTTTCCATCAACAAATGAAGTCTCTTGCGCTCTTCTTGGTTGCTAATTTTTTTAGAAACAGATACGGTTGAATTAAACAAGGTCAAGACCATATACCTTCCGGGAATGGTGATTTCACTAGTTAATCTAGGTCCTTTTGTCGAGATAGGCTCTTTTAGGATTTGCACAAGGATAGAATCCTTTCGCTTCAAGACGCTACCAATTTTGCCTGTTTTGATGATATCAGGCTCCAGCTTAAAGTTAAGCAAGGACGGATCCTTAAGATCTCCACCGATAGATTGTCGAGTAAATTTATTTAAGGAGTTTAATTTAGGTCCAAGGTCACTATAATGCAAGAAAGCTTCTTTGCTATGACCGATGTCCACAAAAGCTGCATTGAGCCCGGAGACAGTTTTGGTGACTCTTCCTAAGAAGATATCTCCCACCATGAAGTTATTGTTTGATTTTTGGCGATGGAGCTCCACGAGCTTAGAATCTTCCAAAAATGCAATTTCTACTTCAGTGGGTGATGAGTTGATGACTAGTTCTTTGTCCATCTTCCACAATATTTATATATGCAGAGATAATAGATATAACAATAACGTCTAGTAACCAAACTAGAGATTAGCAATACCAATAAAGGAATAACAGTAGTTATTCGTTTTATTATAAAAAGCATTGATAGCAAAAGCTACCTATCTATAATTAAAAGGCGCTGAAGTACATCTGGACGTGGAAAGAGATTAGCTAGTAATCTAAAATATCTTTAACAATTCAAGTTGACTTGAAATAATTGTTTGAGAGACTCTTTGAAGAGTCCAAAACAAGAAAGGCAAACAATTAAGTGAATGCCTATTTCGATGAGAAATAGGCATTCTAAAATGATCAAATGATCTTATCTTACGATCCACTACTTATCCTAGACAAGTACTGTACAAAGCCAATTAATACCCCTGCAATAGAGGTAAAAAATTATTTCTTCGTTTTGTGGCGATTCTTACGGAGTCTTTTTTTCCGTTTGTGAGTCGCTATCTTATGACGTTTTCTCTTCTTACCGCTTGGCATAAAACCGAATTTATTGATTAAAAATTGAATTAATCGCTAGAAAAATCAATTTAGGTAATTATTTTGACTGATTAATTGTCAGGGAGTGACTTTACTTTTTTGCGAACGGAATCCACGAAAATCTTAGCAGGCTTAAAGGAAGGGATATAGTGCTCAGGAATCACAATTGACTTTCCTTTTTTGATATTTCTCCCAATTTTTTTAGCTCTTTTCTTAATGACAAATGAACCAAATCCACGGATGTAGATATTCTCTCCACTCTCTAAAGTGTCCTTTACTTCGTCAAAGAAACTTTCTAGTGTCACTAAAACATCTACTTTAGCAACGCCGGTCTTTTCAGAAATGGTGGCAATAAGGTCTGCTTTTCTCATTACTCCTTGATTTTTAATCAGTTATAAAACAATTATACATTGCTTTTCTAGCGAACCGCAAAGGTCGGGTTTTTTTAGGTAAAAAAAAAATCTAAATGGATTTCTTTCTCCTTTTTCTCCTATTCTATGCAATAAACTTCAAATTTAAACAACGTAAATTCCTAGTTTGAAAGAGCAACTCTCTTTAGTTTTTGCTCAGATTATTAAATAATTGTCAGCTGACCAATTAATATTGTGTCTTACCGTTACAATCACATTTTTTCTCTCTCGATCATGGCAAAGATAGAAATAATTATTTAAGTATCCAAAAAAAATTATTCATAAATTGCACAATTGCAAAGATTTACGTGTTTTTCTTAAAAAAGGTTGCTGTTTATTAATTGTCCTTTCTTTTATTCTCTTAACTTTGCTTTTCTCCTGTATTTGGGAGTACTCAGAATCCCTTTTTTGAGTTTTTTTCAGTTTTACATAATAATACAGCTATATGCTTTTTTCAATGACGGGCTTTGGTCGGGATGAACGCAAATTTGCGGGCAAAATGATCACAGTGGAGCTAAAATCACTCAATAGTAAGGGAATAGACATCAGAATAAGATCATCCGTGAATCTAGGCGAAAAGGAAATGGTCTTGCGCAAGATGCTCGTAGACTCTTTTTCACGGGGCAAAATCGATGCTGTCATCAATGTACAGTATTTGGACGAAAGTCCTAATCATACCATCAATGTCCCCCTTTTCAAGCAGTATTATCACACCCTAAAAGCAGTTGCTGACGAGCTAGGTATGGAAAAACCTGATTTTTCTCAGGTCATCATGCGGATTCCTTCTGTGGTAGAAGCTTCCAATCAGGTTGTGTCAGAAGAAGATTGGGCGGATATTAATGTTGTTTTTCAGGAAGCTATTAGAAAACTTACCGCTTTTCGTGAAAACGAAGGACAAAGTCTTTATGCGGAATTTGAGCAAAGAGCTAAAGGAATTTTAGCGCTTTTGGAGCAGGTGCCGCAGTTTGAACAGGAGCGGATAGAAAAGTTAAGGATTAGACTTGATAAGCTACTCAAAGAGCACTTAGGCTCCGAAAACATCGATGCTAATCGCTTTGAGCAGGAAATCTTATACTTTATGGACAAGGTGGATATTTCGGAAGAAAAACAAAGATTAAATAAGCATTGTCATTATTTTTTGGAAAAATTAAAAAGTGACGAGCCTAGAAAAGGGCGTGTTTTGTCTTTTATTTCGCAAGAAATGGGCAGGGAGATTAATACTTTAGGCGCTAAAGCCAACTCTTCAGACCTGCAAGTCATCGTAGTGCGCATGAAAGAAGAACTGGAAAAAATTAAAGAACAAGTCTTAAATGCCTTATAATTTGGACAAGACAGAACATAAAATGATTGCGGTAACGGCGCCTTCTGGGGCTGGTAAAACCACCATTGTCAAGAGTTTGATGCAGTATTTTCCGCAAATGGCTTTTTCGATTTCGGCTACTACTCGACCCAAACGCCCCCATGAAGTAGATGGAAAGGATTATTTCTTCCTTTCGCAAACGGAATTCAAAAAAAGAGTCGAATTAGGGGAGTTTGTAGAGTGGGAAGAAGTCTATCCTAATGTATTTTATGGCACCCTAAAATCGGAGATCCTAAGAGTACAAGCTCTCGGAAAGGTCGTTATTTTTGATATTGATGTAAAAGGAGCCGTCAATTTGAAGAGAGAGTTTAGAGAAAAATGCTTAACTATCTTTATCAAGCCCCCTAGTATCGATACCTTGCGGAAAAGACTCGAAAATAGACACACAGAAGATGACAAAACCATCCAAAAAAGGGTCGATAAGGCTGCATTTGAATTGTCCTACGAAAACAATTTTGATATAACTTTAGTGAATGATGTCCTAGAAAAAGCGTTAATTAATTCAAAAAACATCGTAAATTCTTTCTTTAGTCTAAAAATACCCATATAATTGCCTTATAAAATCTGTCTATGCCCATTCTAGTAACAAAAGGTGTTGAAATTAAAGTTGTCACTGCGTTTAGTCGTCAGGATTCTAGCCTATTGAATGAACGATTCGTCTTTCGATATCATGTTACCATCACCAACAAAAACTCCTTTGCCATAAGGCTTCTCAAGAGAAAATGGCAGATTTTTGACTCCATCGGCACGATCAATGTGGTTCAAGGTGATGGAGTTATCGGCAAAACGCCACTGATTGAGCCAGGTCAAAGTTATTCGTATAGCTCTTGGTCGCACATAAAAACGGAAGTTGGTGAGATGCAAGGTGCTTATTTGATGGAAAAAGACTCTGGTGATACTTTTTGGGTTGCTATTCCTGTTTTTCAATTGATTTATCCAGGTAAGCTTAATTAGACGCAGCTTGCTTACCGTCCTTTCTTTCTCTTTGGGAGCAATCCATCGAGCAATTTTCGTATAAACATCGTTTATTGTCGAGAGTGTATGTCACAGAACGCACCGTGTATGTGCCCCGCTGGCAGGGCCAAATTTGGTAAAGTCCCAAAGAAACAGAACTAGCGCTGGTCAAATTTGGGGGCGAAATGCTCAAGCCAGTAGTTTCTCTATGAGATTCTTTGGCAGATTCTTGGGGTGTCCATCCCCAAATTTGTGTGACCTTTTTTCCTATTTTTGAGACTCTCGGCAAATTTGACCCCGCCAGCGGCCGCCAGGGGGATAGGTGGTTCTGGTTTTAGGTTCTACTTATGGAATTAGATTGAGTCGGAGCTGTCCACCCCCAAATTTGAATTGGCTTTGTTCTTTTTTTTGGATTTGGGCAAATTTGACCCCGCCAGCGGGGGAAATGGTTCAGGGTGGGTGCTGGAGAACGTGCAAGATGCTTATTCGGCGGCGCGTTGGCTGTTAATTACGGATACAGAGCCTGTTTTTTGAGTGTATGTCGTGAGTGTATGTCACAGAACGCACCGTGTATGTGCCCCGCTGGCGGCTACTTAAAAAGCACAAGTAGTATTAATAATTTTCCTTATATTTATGATTTAAATTAAATATTTTGAGAATGGCTACTCCCTACATTACAGTAAATCCCACTGGGTACTCTAATCCATACATTAGTAGAAAAAGGCATGCTTTTAATGACAAAAGGCTTGAAAATGTGCGTATTATGTATAACAATCGTTTAGTTCAAAGTCAGAGTTCTGTGATTGAATCGGCCGCAAAAAATGCTGCTGAAGCTGTTTCTATAAAAAGGTTTTTAGTAAATAAGAAAGTCCGAGCTGAAGAATTAATCGCGAAAAGTTGTGAAATTTCAAAGGAAGCAATTAAGGGTCAACGTTTAATTGTATATGGGGACACCACAAATTTTTCGCTCAAAAAGCAAGTTGCCTTTTTAAAGGATTCCGAAAAGGTTGGCTATTTAGATGATAATAAGACTCGTGGTTTTCATGCCCATGTCAACCTTGTAGCCAAACAAGACAATGAGCACATTCTAGGTTTATCGGATATTATTCTTGCTATGCGACCGATAAAGAACTATAAAAATAGAGCTGAAAGGTCTCGTGCAAATAACGCCCAACCTTTTGTTCAAAAGGAGTCCTATAAATGGGTATTAGGTGTGCAAAATTCATTAAGAGTGCTTAAATCAGCAGAGCAAGTTATTTTTACATTTGATAGAGAAGCAGATTCATTTGACATTTTTTATCATTTAAAGGAAGAAGAAAAAGCTGATTTTATCATTCGTGCAAAGCATGATAGGGTTATACTTCAAAATGGAAAAAAAAAGAAAGTATCTGAAGCAATATCACAAACGGAAGTGTTAGGTAAGTATAAAATAGAAGTAAAAAAGCAAAATCACAGGTCAAAAACAGAACGTAAGCAGGTGACTAGAAAAAAGCGAATTGCAAAAGTAGAAATACGTGCAATAGAAGTCAAAATGCCCCCAACTACACGGTTTAATAAGGGAAAACAGAATGTGCAGCTTACACTCGTGGAGGTAAGGGAAACAGGAAATAAAGCATCCAATGTAGAAAACCCAATCCTCTGGCGCTTATGGACTACATTGCCTGTTAAGACTTTTGAAGCTGCCAAAAAAATAGTGCAATTCTATAAATGGAGATGGAATATAGAGCAACTTTTTAGAATTGTAAAGAAAAAAGGCTTTGCTTTGCAATCGACAAAACTCGGAACATTTGAAGCTATTTCAAAACTAACAATCATGGTATTAAAAAGTGCAAGTATAATATTACAATTGATACGGGCTAGAGATGACCAGAATTCTCAACCAATTGAAGATGTGTTCTCTAAAGAAGAAATAGCCGTGCTTGAAAAGCTAAATATTCCTCTTCAAGGTGAAACAGAGTTGTTGAAAAATAATAATCCACCTGATCGCCTCAGTTGGGCTGCATGGATAATAGCTAGACTCGGAAGTTGGCACGGATATAACTCTAGCGGTCTCCCTGGTCCAAAAACCTATAAAAGGGGGCTAGAAAAATTTTGGGTCTATGTTGAAGCAAGCAGAATACTGTAATATTTATTTTTTTGTGATACTACTTGTG
>CAMZKG010000212.1 GCA_947311105.1 uncultured Saprospiraceae bacterium | reverse complement strand
TTCTTATGATGATAAGAATTAGTGCAAGACATTTTGCAGCAGACCAGAAATTGAAGGACTACATTGAGAAAAAACTAGCTAAATTGAGTCGGTATTTTGATCGTATCACCAATGTAGAAGTTAACTTGGCATTAGAAAACTCTGGTCAAGTTAAGGACAAGATTGTAGAGATACGGGTTAAAGTGCCAGGTAAAACGATAATATACAAAGATGTGGCAAAGAAATTCGAGCCAGCATTTGATAAATCGTTAAAAGGATTGAAGGTTCAACTAAAACGATATAAAGGCAAAAAATCCGCCTAATAGTGGATAAACTACCATGGTAAAATGGGGTGTTTCGGAAGAAGCACCCCATTTTTCATTTTTTTTCTAAAAAAAGTAACAAATAGCTTTTTTTTTAAGTTAAAAGTCATATCTTTGCATTCGCTTTCAAAAGATAGGAGGCTTACTATGAATATGAGGAATCTATTCTATAGTCACAAAATAAGTTTTTAAAATTTTTTAAGCCGATATAGCTCAGTTGGCCAGAGCAGCTGATTTGTAATCAGCGGGTCGGGGGTTCGAATCCCTCTATCGGCTCAAATCCTAAAAAGTTAGGATGCAGAAAGAAAGGGGGTGCGCCGGAGTTGGAGAGCCGGGCTGGACTGTAAATCCAGTGACTTAGTCTGAATAGGTTCGATTCCTATCACCCCCACGATTTGCAACCAAAAATTCCCCTTAGGGCGCTTTTTTAAGCGGGCGTAGCTCAGTTGGTAGAGCATCAGCCTTCCAAGCTGAGGGTCGCGGGTTCGAGTCTCGTCGCCCGCTCTAATAAGATACAGACCAACATTAAAGATGTATCATATTAAAAAAGATACTTTGGTTTGACCAAAAGTTAAGCCGATGTAGCTCAGGGGTAGAGCGCGTCCTTGGTAAGGACGAGGTCACGGGTTCAATTCCCGTCATTGGCTCTGGTTGTGTTTTTTAGTTTAATCATTATCATCAAAATGTCCTACTAATGGCAAAAGAAGAATTTCAAAGGAACAAACCGCATTTAAACATCGGTACCATTGGTCACGTTGACCATGGTAAAACAACTCTAACAGCAGCAATTACCACCGTATTGGCGGCAGATGGCTTTGCTGAAGTTATGGATTACGGCGCTATTGACGCTGCTCCTGAAGAGAAAGAACGTGGTATTACAATTAATACGGCTCACGTTGAATATGAAACAGAAAACCGTCACTATGCGCACGTTGACTGTCCTGGTCACGCGGATTATGTAAAGAACATGGTAACAGGTGCTGCTCAAATGGACGGAGCAATTCTTGTTGTTGCAGCGACTGATGGTCCTATGCCACAAACTCGTGAGCATATCCTTTTGGCACGTCAAGTAGGTGTACCTGCTATTGTTGTCTATATGAACAAGACGGATCTAGTTGATGATGAAGAAATGATTGAACTTGTAGAAATGGAAGTTCGTGAAATCTTATCTCAGTATGAGTACGATGGAGATAGTATTTCTATCATTCCAGGCTCTGCTCTAAAAGCTCTTGAAGGAGAAGCTGAAGCTGTAGCTTCCATTAAAGCATTGATGGCTGCTTGCGACAAAGACATTCCTGAGCCAGATCGTTTGGTTGATTTACCTTTCCTAATGCCTATTGAGGATGTATTCTCTATTACTGGTCGTGGAACTGTAGCAACAGGACGTATCGAGCGTGGAGTTATTAACTCTGGTGATAGCGTAGAAATTGTAGGTATGGCTCCAAAAGATGAGAAGCCATTAACTTCAACGGTCACAGGTATTGAGATGTTCCGTAAAATTTTAACTCGTGGAGAAGCTGGTGATAACGCTGGTATCTTATTAAGAGGTATTGAAAAGACAGCTATCCGCCGTGGACAAGTAATTTGTGCTCCTGGATCTGTTAAGCCACATACTCACTTCAAGTGTGAAGTATACGTATTAGGTAAAGATGAAGGTGGACGTCACACTCCATTCTTTAAGGGATACCGTCCACAGTTTTATTTCCGTACTACAGATGTAACTGGTGATGTAACTTTGCCAGCAAACGTAGAAATGGTAATGCCTGGTGATAACGTAACTTTAGAAGTGAAGTTGATTAACGCTATTGCAATGGAAAAAGGATTGCGTTTTGCGATTCGTGAAGGTGGCCGTACAGTAGGTGCAGGTCAAGTAACTGAAATCTTAGATTAAGCGTAAGCTTACATAATAAATGCAAAAAATTAAACATCTTGTTTCAAGGTGTTTAATTTTTGCGTTTAATAAATGTCTGTTCTTACGGGCGTAGTTCAACGGTAGAATAGCGGTCTCCAAAACCGTTGATGGGAGTTCGAATCTCTCCGCCCGTGCAAAATATTAGATATGGAAAAATTTTTCGCAGTTTTGAAAGAAAGTTATCATGAGTTGACTAATGAAGTAACTTGGCCTTCATGGGCAAGTCTTCAAGCAAGTACTATCGTGGTACTTGTAGCAACGGTGATTCTTACATCTATCGTTTTCTTTATGGATTTAGGTTCTAAGACTTTGATGGACTTTATCTATGACTTAAACAAGCCTAGATAAGGCTGTTCCAAATCTAAAAATATGATTAACCCAAATACAAGATGGTATTCTTTGCGTGTAATAAGCGGTAAAGAAAAGAAGATTAAGGAGAGATTGGAGATGGAAATTTCTAGATCTGGATGGGAAGATGTGGTTACCCAAATTTTAGTACCGACGGAAAAAGTATATAAAATTAGAAAGGGTAAAAAGGTGATTCAAGAAAGAAATATCCTTCCTGGTTATATTCTTGTAGAAGCGGTTGATGGGGGGCTCACTGGTAATGTCGTCAAGGCGTTGACTGGCTTGCCTAATATCATCAATTTTTTGGGAGGAGCAAAGCCGACTCCAATGGCTGATTCTGATGCTAATAGATTATTAGGTAAAGTGGATGAGTCGCAAGATAATATTGAAGCTCTTATCGAGCCTTACATCATCGGAGAAACTGTAAAGATTATTGATGGTGCGTTCAAAGGGTTTGTAGGGGAGATATTGGAGAATAATGAAGAGAAAAAGAAATTAAAAGTAATTGTTAAAATCTTTGGTCGTGGGACTGAAGTAGAAGTCAACTTCGTGCAAGTTGAAAAACAATCATAAATTAGGTTTTGGCGCAAGCTACACCTATATAACCATTCTATTTTTTGCTCTATTGGATTAGGGGCGCTTCTCAAAAAAGTAGAATACTGAAAAAAAAATGAAATGGCAAAAGTAATTGAAGCTTTTATAAAGTTACAAGTAAAAGGTGGGCAAGCTAATCCAGCGCCCCCGATTGGTCCAGCCTTAGGTGGTAAGGGTGTAAACATCATGGAGTTCTGTAAGCGTTTTAACGGTAGAACTCAAGATCAAATGGGTAAGATCTTACCTGTGGTTATTACTGTTTACAAAGACAAGTCTTTTGACTTCATCATTAAAACCCCTCCTGCTGCAGTTCAACTAAAAGAAGCTGCAAAGGTCAAAAAAGGATCTGCCGAATCCAATCGTCTGAAAGTAGGCTCTGTTTCGTGGGACCAAATCAAGACAATTGCAGAAGGAAAAATGGTTGATATGAACGCTTTTAAAGTAGAGTCAGCCATGAAAATGCTTGCAGGTACTGCAAGATCTATTGGACTAAAAGTGACAGGTACTCCTCCTTGGGAAGCCTAACACTATTGTGTCCTTAGAGGAAGTTTCACCTCTTAATGTTTGAAACGCTATTACCTCAGTTTAAATTAATCTAAATGGGAAAGAAATTATCGAAAAAACGGGCAGCCGTTGAAAAAAAATTCGATTTGACCCGCGAGTACAGCCTTGCTGAAGCCATGAAAATGGTCAAGGATTTGAGTACGTCTAAGTTTGATGCATCAGTTGACTTGCATATCAAGCTTGGTGTGGATCCAAGAAAAGCGGATCAGGGTATTCGTGGTACTGTAGTATTGCCACATGGTACTGGTAAAACAAAAACCGTGTTGGTGCTATGTACACCTGACAAAGAAGCAGAAGCGAAAGAAGCTGGAGCTGATTTTGTTGGATTAGATGACATGGTTCAAAAAATACAAGGCGGTTGGACTGACGTGGACGTCGTAATCGCTACGCCAAACGTAATGGCCAAAGTTGGACGTATTGGACGTATCCTAGGGCCTCGTGGTTTAATGCCGAATCCAAAAACAGGTACTGTGACAATGGATGTCAAAAAAGCAGTAACTGATGTAAAAGGCGGTAAAATTGCATTTCGTGTTGACAAATACGGTATCATTCATTCGCCAATAGGTCGCATCTCTTTTGATGCTACAAAATTGACAGAAAATGCCAAAGAACTTTTGGATACATTGAATAAAATGAAACCAGCTTCCGCAAAAGGGATTTATATGAAGTCTGTGAATGTAGCTCCGACAATGGGGCCAGCAGTTATTATTGATTCCCACTCTATTTAATTGATAGCTTAGCTATCTAAAGCTTAAAATTTTTAAAAATGAAAAGAGAACAAAAAGCACAAATAATAGAGGATTTGAGGGAAAAGATTTCCAATGCAAACTTCTTTTATTTGACTGATTCATCTACTTTAACAGTAGAAGATATAAATAAATTTCGTGGTCTTTGTTATGACAAAGACGTCACGTTACAAGTAGTGAAAAATACACTACTAACTAAAGCGTTAGAACCATTAATCGAAGAGGGAAACGAAGCCTACAAGGATTTGTTACCTGCATTGAAAGGTCCTACATCGCTTATGATTTCCAGTAGTCCTAAAGCTCCCGCTGAAATAATCAAGGAGTTTAGAAAGGATAAGGAAAAACCTGTTTTAAAAGCTGCATACATTGATGCTTCAGTTTATGTTGGTGATGACCAATTGGAAGGCCTATCAAAAATCAAAACCAAAGAAGAGTTGGTTGGAGAGATTATTGGCCTGTTACAGTCACCAGCCAAGAATGTTATCAGTGGCTTAAAATCAGCAGGCTCAACGCTTGCAGGTTTAATGCAAACGCTCGAAGAGCGCGCAGCATCCTAATTTTGGCTTCTAAGTTCATCGCACACTCATTGTGTATATAAAAAAAAACAAAAATGGCAGATTTGAAAGATTTTGCAGAAAAATTAGTTAACTTGACCGTAAAGGAAGTAAGTGAGTTAGCTGAAATTTTGAAAGAAGAATACGGTATTGAGCCTGCTGCTGCAGCTGTTGCTGTTGCTGCTCCTGCTGCTGGCGGAGACGCAGGCGCCGCTGAGCAAACAGAGTTCACAGTTGTTTTGACTGAGGCTGGTTCTTCTAAATTACAAGTAATTAAGGCTGTTAAGACTGCATTGGGATTGGGTCTTAAAGATGCTAAGGAGTTAGTTGATGGTGCTCCTGCTAACCTGAAAGAAGGTGTTTCTAAGGACGAAGCTGAAGAGCTTAAGAAAGTTGTAGAAGACGCAGGCGGAGTAGTTGAACTAAAATAATCTCCCGATCTTAATGATAGAATTTTTCTATTTAAGATAATAAATTAGGCTTAGCTGTTGATTCATTTCAACGGCTAAGCCATTTTGTACATTTTGGCAGGCGATTTTGTCTGTTTTCTTTTCTCCTAAAACTTACGCCATATTATGACATACACCGCTTCTACAGTTTCGGCAGAAAGCAAAAGGATCATTTTTGGGCAGATTAATCTTCCTTCCGAATATCCGGATTTATTAGAAATCCAAATTAAGTCGTTTCAAGAGTTTTTTCAGCTTGAAACCACCCCAGAAAATAGGTCGCATGAAGGCTTGTTTAGAGTTTTTCAGGAAAATTTTCCGATTACGGATACCCGTAATATCTTTAACCTTGAATTTTTAGATTATTACATTGACCCTCCTAGATACACTATTGATGAGTGTATGCAGCGTGGTTTGACGATGAGCGTTCCATTGAAGGCTAAGTTAAAGTTGTCTTGTAATGATGAAGAGCATATTGACTTCGAAACCATCATCCAAGATGTTTTCCTAGGAAATATCCCTTATATGACTCCTAAAGGTACTTTTATCATCAATGGTGCCGAAAGAGTGATTGTTTCTCAGCTGCACCGTTCGCCTGGTGTTTTCTTCGGAAGAAGTACGCACCCTAACGGTACTACTCTTTATAATGCTAGAGTCATTCCTTTTAAAGGGGCTTGGATGGAGTTTGCTACCGATACCAAAATGGTCATGTACACTTACATCGACCGTAAAAAGAAATTTCCTGTAACTACTTTGTTGCGGGCTATCGGTTTTGATACAGATAAACAAATTCTAAACCTTTTTGGGCTTGCTGAAGAAGTAAAATCAACAGAAAAAGAGTTAAAGAAACATATCGGTCGTAAGTTAGCTGCAAGAGTCTTGAAGACTTGGGTCGAAGATTTTGTGGATGAAGATACTTCTGAAACAGTGACCATTAAGCGTAATGAGATTATTCTCGAAAGAGATATTATCTTAGATGAAGAGAATATTCAAGCTATTTTGGACTCTGGTGTCGAAGACATCATCTTGCAAAAGGATGATATTGACATGGACTACGAAGTCATCTACAATACTTTGCAGAAAGATGTCACTAGCTCCGAAGTAGAAGCGGTGCAGTACATTTATCGTCAATTGCGTGGTACGGATCCACCAGATGAAGAAACTGCTCGCGGAATTATTGATAAGTTATTCTTTTCGGATAGAAGGTATAACTTGGGTGAAGTAGGACGTTATAAGATTAATCATAAGCTGGGGTTTGATGATGTGGATACTTTGGTACTGACCAAAGACGACATCTTGGGCATCGTAAAGTATTTGATTAATTTAATCAACCAACGTGCCGAGACGGATGATATTGACCACTTGAGTAATAGACGGGTTAGAACGGTAGGGGAGCAGTTGTACGCTCAATTTGGTGTTGGTTTAGCTAGAATGGCAAGAACAATCAGGGAGAGAATGAACGTTAGAGATAACGAAGTATTTACGCCAATCGACTTGATCAATGCGCGTACTTTATCTTCTGTTATCAACTCTTTCTTTGGCACAAGCCAACTATCTCAATTTTTGGATCAGACGAATCCCCTTTCGGAAATCACCCACAAAAGACGTATTTCTGCTTTAGGACCAGGTGGTTTGTCTAGAGAGCGGGCTGGTTTTGAAGTACGGGATGTACACTATTCTCACTATGGGCGTTTATGTACGATTGAGACTCCAGAAGGTCCAAACATTGGTCTAATTTCAACTTTGTGTGTCCATGCGAAAGTCAACAAGATGGGATTCTTGGAGACTCCGTATAGAAAAGTTGAAGACGGTAAAGTAATCATCGACGGTGTGCAATATCTTTCGGCAGAAGACGAAGAGAAAAAGATTATTGCGCAAGCTAACTCACCTTTAGATGATAAAGGTAAATTTGTCACGGATCGTATTCGTAGTAGAGAGAGTGGAGAATTTCCAACTTTGCCTGCAGCGCAGATTGATTACATGGATGTGGCGCCTAACCAAATTGTTGGGGTGTCGGCTTCAATGATTCCTTTTTTAGAAAACGATGATGCAAACAGAGCTTTGATGGGCTCAAACATGCAACGTCAAGCAGTGCCTTTATTGCGTCCTTCTTCGCCTATTGTGGGAACAGGACTTGAAGGTAAAGTGGCCAGAGATAGCCGAATGCTCATCAATGCCGAAGGTGATGGTGTGGTTGAATATGTAGATGCCAACGAAATTATCATCAAATATGACAGAACGGAAGAAGACCAATTGACGTCTTTTGAAGATAATTATAAGTCTTACAAGCTGACTAAGTTTAGAAGAACCAACCAAGGTACTTGTATTAATTTGAAGCCGATTGTGCGCAAAGGTATGCGTGTACACAAAGGAATGATTCTTTGTGATGGCTATGCTACCGAAAAAGGCGAATTAGCACTTGGGCAAAACATGAAAGTCGCATTTATGCCTTGGAAAGGGTATAACTTTGAAGATGCGATTGTCCTTTCGGAAAGAGTTCTGCATGATGATTTGTTTACATCATTGCACATTGAGCACTTCGAAATGGATGTAAGAGACACCAAGTTGGGAGAAGAAATTTTGACCAATGATATTCCTAACGTAAGTGAAGAAGCGACCAAAGACCTTGATGAAAATGGTGTGATTCGGGTCGGTGCTTGGATTAAGCCTAGAGATATTTTGATTGGTAAGATTACTCCAAAAGGAGAATCTGACCCTACGCCAGAAGAAAAATTACTGCGTGCTATCTTTGGAGATAAAGCGGGTGATGTAAAAGACGCTTCATTGAAGGCTTCCCCTTCTGCGGCTGGGGTGATTATTGGTACTCAATTATTTTCTAGAGCAAAGAAAGATCAAGACCAAAAGGAGCAAGAAAAGATTGTTCTTCAAAAATTAGAAGACCAGCATAAGATTGCTCTTAATGAGTTGCGTACTATTTTAATTGATAAGCTACTTGTTTTAGTAAAGGACAAAAAGACCAAGGGAATTAGAAGTATCTATGGTGAAGAGTTTGTACCAGAAGGTACTAAATTGACTCGTTCTTTATTGAAAGAGATTGATTACTCTTCCGTTGATTATTCTAATTGGATTGCGGACAGTAACTCTAATGGCCTGATTGTTAGAATGTTGCATAATTATAGCATCAAGGTCAATGAAGAGCTTGGACGCTATAAGAGAGAGCGTTTTAATATTAGTATTGGAGATGAATTGCCAGCGGGCGTATTGAATTTAGCGAAAGTGTATCTTGCGAAAAAACGTAAGCTAAAAGTTGGTGACAAGCTAGCTGGAAGACACGGTAACAAAGGTATTGTGTCGCGTATCGTGCCTTTAGCTGATATGCCTTTCCTAGAAGATGGAACGCCTGTTGATATTATTTTGAATCCACTTGGGGTACCTTCAAGGATGAACTTGGGGCAGATATTTGAGACCGTTTTGGGCTGGGCTGGACAAGAATTGGGTGTTAAATTTGGCACACCAATTTTTGATGGAGCACGTGCAGAAGAGATTGAAGAATATTTGAATAAAGCGAACTTGCCTTATTTGGGACAAACCTATCTATATGATGGTGAGACGGGTGATAGATTTCACCAGCAAGCGACGGTAGGTGTGATCTATATGCTAAAATTGTCGCACATGGTTGATGATAAGATGCACGCTAGATCGATAGGGCCTTATTCTTTGATTACTCAACAGCCACTGGGTGGTAAAGCACAGTTTGGTGGACAGCGTTTTGGGGAGATGGAAGTATGGGCTTTAGAAGCTTATGGTGCCGCAAATATTTTGCAAGAGTTGTTGACGTACAAATCTGATGATGTTGTCGGTAGAGCGAAGGCCTATGAGACAATTGTGAAAGGTCAGAATTTACCGAAACCAAACATTCCGGAGTCATTTAATGTACTTGTACATGAGATGCGTGGATTGGCTTTGGATATTAAGTTTGACTAAGATTGTCATCATTAACCCCTTTTTTGAATTTTTAAAATCAGCTAAGTATGGCTTTTAGAAATAGAAATACAGCTTCTCAAACAAATAGTGATTTTAGCACTATTACGATTAGCTTGGCTTCGCCAGATTCAATTCTTGACCGCTCTCATGGTGAAGTTTTGAAGCCTGAAACCATTAACTACCGGTCTTATAAGCCGGAGCGTGACGGGCTTTTTTGCGAGCGTATTTTTGGTCCAGTAAAGGACTATGAGTGTTATTGTGGAAAATACAAAAGAATCCGCTATCGTGGGATTGTATGTGATCGTTGTGGGGTAGAAGTAACAGAAAAGAAAGTGCGACGTGAGCGGCAGGGGCACATCCAATTGGTGGTGCCTGTAGTACACACGTGGTTTTTTAGGTCTTTGCCCAATAAGCTAGGTTACATCTTAGGTATTGCTTCAAAGCACCTTCAGATGATTATCTACTATGAAAGATACGTCGTTATTCAGCCGGGGGCTTTAGAAGAAGAACTAAGCATCAATGATTTGATGACTGAAGAAGAGTATTTTGAGAGATTGGATATGCTTCCGAAGGAAAATCAAATGCTTCCTGATGAAGACCCCAATAAATTTATTGCTAAGATGGGGGCAGAAGCGGTTAGAGATTTGCTTTCGCAAATTGATTTTGATGCTTTGTCTGCGGAATTGAGAGAAACTGCGGCTACCGTAAAATCTCAACAAAAAAAGTCTGAAGCTTTAAAGCGGTTGAAAGTAGTTGAAGCTGTGCGTGACTCTTCTAATCGTGTAGAAAACAAGCCAGAATGGGCCGTAGTCCATTATTTGCCTGTAATTCCACCAGAATTAAGACCTTTGGTGCCTTTAGATGGTGGACGGTTTGCAAGTTCTGACTTGAATGATTTGTATCGCCGTGTTATTATTAGAAATAACCGTCTTAAGCGCCTTTTGGAAATCAAAGCACCAGAAGTCATCTTGCGTAACGAAAAACGGATGCTGCAAGAAGCTGTGGATTCTTTGTTTGATAATTCACGGAAGTCAAATGCCGTAAAAGTAGATGGAGGACGTGCATTAAAGTCTTTGAGTGGGGTTTTGAAAGGAAAGCAAGGACGTTTTCGTCAAAATTTATTGGGTAAACGGGTAGATTATTCTGGTCGTTCTGTAATTGTTGTAGGACCCAATTTGAAGCTACATGAGTGTGGTATTCCGAAAGGAATGGCATCAGAGCTATTTAAGCCGTTTATTATCAAGCGTTTGTTGGATAGAGGTATCGTTAAAACGGTCAAATCTGCCAAAAAACATGTCGATCAAAAGAACCCTGTAATCTGGGAAATCTTAGAAAATATATTGAAAGGGCATCCTGTCATGCTTAACCGGGCGCCAACACTACACAGATTGTCTATTCAGGCTTTCCAACCCGTGTTGATTGAAGGTAAAGCGATTCGTTTACACCCATTGGTCTGTAGTTCGTTTAATGCGGATTTTGATGGTGACCAAATGGCAGTACACGTTCCACTTAGTAGTGCAGCTATTTTGGAAGCTCAAGTATTGATGCTTTCGACCCACAACATGTTGAATCCCCAAAACGGGACTCCGATTACGCTGCCTTCGCAGGATATGGTCTTGGGGCTTTACTATTTGACAAAAATCCTAAAGTCTAATGCTGAGAGAAAGGTATTAGGAGAAGGGCGTGTTTTTTATTCTTCGGAAGAAGTCCAAATTGCCTATGCTGAGCAGAAAATAGATTTGCATGCCGAAATTAAAGTACGTGCAAGAATCGAAGACAAAGAAGGAAACTTGGTGCTAGGTCGTGTTGATACGACTGTTGGCAGAGTATTATTTAATGAAGCAGTGCCAGAGTCAGTACCTTTTGTCAACGAGTTATTGACAAAGAAGAACTTGAAGAAGATTATCCATAATATTATGTTGCGTACAGATGTACCAACTACAGCAAAATTTTTGGATGATATTAAGGAAAAAGGTTTTTACTGGTCTTTTAAAGGTGGTTTGTCTTTTAACTTGGGTGACTTAATTAAGCCTTCTAACAAAGAAAAAGTACTGGAAGAAGCACAAGCTCAAGTCGATGAAATTCAAAATAATTATAATTTTGGTATTATCACCAATAACGAGCGTTATAACAAGGTGATTGATAAGTGGAATGATGCGGATAGAGCTATTACTGGAAAATTGATGGCAGAGATTGCTACCCATAAATATGGTTTTAACTCGGTATATATGATGCTACATTCTGGTGCGCGTGGATCTGAAGCACAGATTAAGCAGCTATGTGGACTAAGGGGATTGATGGCTAAACCAAGAAAATCTGGAGATACTGGGGGGGCCGTTATTGAGAACCCAATCTTATCGAACTTTGTCGAAGGATTAAGTGTATTGGAGTATTTTATCTCTACACACGGTGCTCGTAAAGGTTTGGCGGATACCGCACTAAAAACAGCGGATGCGGGTTATTTGACTAGAAGATTAGTGGATGTCTCGCAGGATGTAGTTATTCGGGAAGTGGATTGTGACACTTTGCGGGGGATTCGGACAAAGGCCATTGTTAATGGTGACATGGTCGTTCAGTCGTTAGCAGATAGAATTGAAGGGCGTTATTCGTTATATGATATTTATGCACCTGGTACGGATAATTTGTTGGTAGAAGCTGCAGGGTATATTACCACTGATATGGCTAAAAGGATTCAAGACTTAGGTGTTGAAGAAGTAGATATTCGTTCAGTTTTGACTTGTGATACAAAGCGTGGAGTTTGCACCAAATGTTATGGTAAAAACTTGGCTACAGGTCGTATTGCAGAAGAAGGAGATGCTGTAGGAATTATTGCCGCTCAATCAATTGGTGAGCCAGGTACGCAGTTGACACTTCGTACCTTCCACGTAGGTGGTGTGGCTTCTATTGGTAAGACAGAATCTAGCCTTTCGGCAAATTTTGTCGGACGACTAGAGTATGATGATAGCTTACGTTGGGCGGATAAGGAGCTTGATGGTAAGATGAAGAAAATTGTGACGACCCGTACCGGTGAATATCGAATTGTCGATGAAAAAACGGGGGCTGTTTTAGTGTCCAATTATATTCCTTATGGAGCTATCCTGCACTTTGATGATGGCGCATCTTTAGGAAAAGACGATGTGATTTGTGATTGGGATCCTTTTAATAATTTGATTATCTCTCAGGATACTGGTATTGTTCAATATGACGGTATTGTAAACGGGGTGACTTATAGAGTCGAGCGTTCGGAGCAAACAGGTACAACGGAGAAGGTGACTATCGAGACGAAAGACAAGAAGGTAAACCCCGCTATTCATATCATTGACAAGAATGGGGAAGTCATTCGTAACTATCCTTTGCCGGTAGGATCTTATATCCAAGTAGAAGATGGAGCAGCCATCGAAGCAGGGGATAACCTAGCGAAGATGCCGCGTAAATTAGGTAAAATTCAAGATATCACAGGTGGTCTGCCTAGGGTGACAGAGCTTTTTGAAGCTAGAAACCCTAGTAAGCCTGCCGTAATGTCAGAGATTGACGGTATCGTTAAAGTAACCAACAATATCAAACGGGGTAATAGAGAGTATCTTGTGGAATCTAAAGATGGAAAGAAAGTTTATAAGTACTTAATTCCATTGTCTAGACACGTATTGGTTCAGGATGGTGACTTAGTTAGAGCGGGTGCAGCAATGACAGAAGGCTCATTAGCTCCTAGAGATATTTTGGATGTGCAAGGTTCTTTTGCTGTTCAGACTTACTTACTGAACGGTGTGCAAGAAGTGTATCGTTCTCAAGGTATTACCATTAATGATAAACACATTGAAGTAATTGTCAGACAGATGATGCGTCAGGTGGAAATTGTTGATGCTGGTGATACCACTTTCTTAGAAAGAGAAACTTCGGTGAATTATCTAGTTAATGAAGAAAATGACCGTATTTATGATAAGAAGTACATCACAGAGCCTGGTGGCTCGATGAAGTACAAGGCCGGTCAATTGATTTCGTTGAGAGAGCTAAGAGAAGAAAACTCGAGCTTGAAGCGTAATGATATGAAGGCGATGGAGTTTAGGGATGCGCGTACAGCTACTTCTAAGCCAGTGCTTTTGGGTATCACGAAAGCTTCTTTGGCGACTGAGAGTTGGATTTCTGCGGCTTCGTTCCAAGAAACCACTAAAGTATTGAGTATGGCTGCTATTGGCGGTAAAGAAGATCCGTTGATGGGCTTGAAAGAGAATGTAATCGTAGGTAAGAAGATTCCAGCGGGTACAGGACGTAGAAGATTCAATGACCTGATGGTGATGGAAAGTCAAGAAGGCTTTGAAGAAATGCCTACAGAAGAGACGACGACTGAAGTCGAGTAAAGCAAGTACTTTGCTTTTGAAAAATATTGGTGCGACGGGTCTTCCTGTCGCACCTTTTTTTTTCGGCTGGAGCTTCTTTTTGCCGACTAGCCAGGGTCTAAACCCTTCACCTTACCAGATACGATATCGAGTGTCGGTTAGCTTGGGAAGTTTGGGCAGAAACTTATTAGAGTACCGTGCGTTGGCGAGATGATGATTTCGTTTAGATGATTGGGTGACTTCCTTACGGAAAAAAAAGCATATGTTGGGACAAAAAAAGCAGGGATAAACAATACGTTTATCCCTGCTTAATAAGCAGTTTAGCTGCCCAAAATTGCCTTAAAAAGGATAGCCATTTGCAGCGATAACTGCTTCGGCGACAGTCCGACGCATCTCCTTAATATTGACCGTAGGGTACTTGGTATAGCGTTTGATGCCCATCATAAATGTCTTCAACATATCCCCGTCGTTAAAGGAGACAATAGCATCCTTCGCGACTTTCGCAATATGGTCATTGTAGTCATAGAAAACTACTTTGAGCAGTGCATCATAGACTGCTTTGTCTGCTTTGAAAGCATTCGTTTGCGCAAGCTTCTCAATACGTAACAATAAAGACTCGGCGGCAAAAGTATCAATCATAATGTCCGCGACATTCATCAATACTTCTTGTTCATGCTCTAAATTAATCTCTTTGTCCATTTGCTTTTTTGCGGCAGCACCAGCGACCAAAAGGATAATTTTCTTGAAGTTACTCAAAGCTTTCTTCTCTTCACCATAAGGGCCTTCTGCTTTCGCAAAAGAAGGCATAGAAGCCAATTCTTTTTGCACTGCCCACGCTGGACCAACGATGTCAATCTTTCCTTTCATCGCTCTTTTTAGGAGCATATCCACCATCAAAAGCCGGTTGATTTCGTTTGTCCCTTCAAAAATTCTATTGATACGTGCATCTCTATAGGCCCGTGCAGCGGGATGCTCTTCTGAATAGCCCATGCCACCCAATATCTGAACCGTCTCATCCACCACATAATCCAATACTTCAGATGCATAGACTTTCACGATAGAACATTCAATAGCATATTCTTCTGCTGCTTGCATTTTGGCTTCGGCATATGATAGCCCAGAATTAAGTAGCTCATGCTCTTGGTTTTGTAGCATATTGGACACCCGATAATTGGTGCTTTCTGCTGTGAAGCACTGGATAGCTTGCTCCGCCAACTTATACTTAATCGCTCCAAATGTAGATATAGGCACCTTAAACTGTATTCTTTCATTAGCATAAGTCGCCCCAACCTTTAGCGCTTCAATCGCTCCGCTCAAAGTCAACAAGCCTAGCTTAAAACGTCCAATATTCAATACATTAAAGGCGATCAAATGCCCTTTTCCGATTTCTCCTAATAGATTCGCTTTAGGAATTTTTACATTTTCAAAGAAAACTTGTCGGGTCGAAGAGCCTTTTATTCCAAGCTTATCTTCTTCTGCCCCAAACGTTATACCAGGTGTATTCCGTTCAATGATGAATCCCGTAAATTTATTGCCATCTACTTGCGCAAAAACAGTAAATACATCTGCAAATCCTGCATTCGTAATCCACATTTTTTGACCATTGATGATGTAGTGCTCACCATCATCAGATAAGACCGCAGTCGTTTTTGCCGAAAGGGCATCCGATCCAGAAGTCGGCTCTGTCAAACAATAAGCCGCTTTATACTCACCCGTAATCAGTTTAGGTAAAAATTTCTCCTTTAGAAAATCAGTGCCAAAGTAGAGTAGGGGCAACATGCCAATACCCGTATGAGCAGCATAAGAAACTAATGCGCTTCCACCACGCCCAATCGTCGAATTAATCAAAGTATTTGTATTGGTATCCATTTGCATACCCCCATATTGGGTGGGCATGTGCGTGCCTAGAAGACCTAGCTCGGCGGCTTTATCAAGGATTTTGGGTACAATATTGTCCTTTTGCTTTTCGATGGCAGCAATATTAGGCGTGATTTCGGCATCAATAAAGTCATTGACCATATCACGAATCATCAACTGCTCTTCATCAAACTGCTCAGGAGTAAAAATTTCTTCTGTGGTGCTATCCTTGATGACAAATTCGCCACCTTTTAAAGCGGTAATCGTTTTTTTAGTTTCCATATCTTATTTTTTTGGGCGACAATTGGATGTTGCCGTTGATTATTTGTTGTGACAACTCAAGAATGGTCGTCTATGTCTTATAACGTATAAAAACAGTTCCAAGTTATGGCTTTTTATTGTAAAAATAAACCATTCGGTATATTTTTTTGCAATTTTGAGTGAGCTTGCGCAAAAAAGGTAAAAAATAAAGTATTTTTTGGGCTGGTGGGAAGAGAAATTAATAAAATCGTAAAAAAAGCCGTACTTTTGCCCACTATTGATGGAATGACTTGCAAATCAATTTATTCTGTATTTTTTTGACAAGTTTTATGGAGACGGAGATGAATCATCAAAATTCCAATTACTTTAAGTATTAGACATGGGAAGAGCATTTGAATTTAGAAAAGAGCGCAAAATGAAGCGCTGGGCCAACATGGCCAAGGTATTTACAAAAATAGGACGGGAGATTGCCATCGCCGTAAAAGATGGTGGCGACAATCCAGATTATAACTCTCGACTAAGGGCGGCTATCCAGAGTGCCAAGTCTGCCAATATGCCTAAAAAGAATATCGAAAGTGCCATCAAAAAGGCGATGTCCAAGGATGCCACCAATTATGATGAAGTCGTGTATGAAGGTTATGCTCCACACGGGATCGCCGTTTTGGTGGAAACCGCCACCGATAATAGTACACGTACCGTCGCTAATGTCCGCCACTACTTTTCCAAATATGGCGGTGCCTTAGGCACTTCAGGCTCCGTGGACTACATGTTTACTCGCAAAGGGGTGTTTAAAATATCGGCAGAAGGCAAGGATTTGGAAGAGCTAGAGTTAATGCTCATCGACTTTGGTTTGGACGAAATGAAAGTAGAAGAAGACGAAATCTCTTTGTTTGTAGCTTTCGAAGACTTTGGCAAAATGCAAAAAGGACTCGAAGAATTAGGTATCGAGACTACAGAGCAAAAATTTGAGCGTATTCCTACGATGCTAAAGACGCTCACTGATGAAGAAGTCGAAGATGTCGTCAAGCTATTAGACAAAATGGAAGAAGACGAAGATGTAATCAATGTCTTTCACACGATGAATATGGAAGATTAGGCAGAAGGCTATTGGTCATATCTACCAATGGTTCGGTAAAAAAACAATACTCCGACGTAGCCTGCCACGCCTCCAACTTCTTCCTTGATTAAGGCAAAATTTGAAGGTGCTTGAAGAGA
>CAMZKG010000211.1 GCA_947311105.1 uncultured Saprospiraceae bacterium | reverse complement strand
GAAACCAGCCTGAAAATTGATATCACAGAATAAAATTTTGCGAAATCTCCAAATAAAAAGGGACATTGACTTTTCGGAGTGGATTCAAATTTAAATTATTATTTTTGATAGGGTAGTCTGAAATGTTAATTTTTTGTACATTTACGGGATAAATCGAGTTTTATGTTCAAAAAAGAAAAAATCCATGAAATACTGAATAAACAATACCATCAGCTGGCAGAAATTCCACTGCAAGAAGCGATATTGCGAGAAGGTTTTTTAAAGACCTTTAAGAGGGGGGAAGTTACGCAAGAAATAGGCTCGTATGTAAAGTTTGTACCTTTGATTAGTAAAGGTACATTGAAGGTGTTGAGAGAAGATGATAACGGTAATGAGATATTTTTGTACTATTTGCATGCTGGGGATTCTTGTTCTATGGCTTTCTCTTGCTGTATGATGCACAAAAAAAGTGAAGTACGTACGAAAGTGGTAGAAGATGTAGAGTTGATTGCGATCCCAATACATTTTGTGGATGAATGGATGATGAAGTATCATTCTTGGAAGAATTTTATCATGAAATCGTATGATTCTAGAATGATGGAATTGATACAGACCATTGATGAGATTGCTTTCCTAAAAATGGATGAGCGTTTGATTAATTATCTCAATCGCAAGGCACAAGCTATCGGGGAGAATACGATTTTTTCTACCCACCAAGAGATTGCTCAGGATTTGAATGCCTCACGCGAAGCAGTATCCCGATTATTGAAAAAACTCGAAAAGCAGGATGTTTTGGTGATAGGTCGAAATAAAATCACTCTGTTGCAGCCTACGGATGGATATACAATCTAAAATCAAAGCCTTACGGGCAAATTTTCCAGTCTTTCAGCAATTTGAGTTGGTGGAGACCATCGCAGAGAATAGTCAATATCTTGAAGTCTCCGAAGGTGGTGTTATTCTTCAGGTAGGAGCATATATTAAGGTGATTCCTTTAGTTATCTCGGGAGCTGTAAAAGTTTTTCGGGAAGATGATGATGGGCGAGAAGCCTTTTTGTATTATATCAAGCCTGGGCAGTCTTGTGCGATGACCTTGGCTTCTTCTATCAAGCAGGGGCGTAGTGAAATCAAAGCGGTTGCTTTAGAAAAAACAGGAATTATCGCCTTGTCGGTGGATTCCCTATATTCGGTCAACAAAAAGTATCCGTCTTGGTATAATTTTGTTTTTGAGACTTTTGGGATGCGGTTTAATGAGTTGATTCAGGCTTTTGAAGGGGTCGTTTTTCATCATCTGGATGAACGTTTGATTAATTATTTGGAAAATCGAGCCGCAACTCTAGGTAGTCCTGTCCTAAAAATATCTCATAGTGAGATTGCACGAGATTTGGCTACTTCACGCGAAGTTATCTCCCGTTTATTGAAGCAATTTGAAAAGGAAAACATGGTTTTGTTGTCCAGGGGACAGATTACTTTGATTTAAAGTACTTCTGATTACAGGTAGCTAGAGCGTGGGAAGTCGAGCCGAACGGCCGTTCGGGTGTCTAGCAATCGGGTTACTGGTGACTAGTTTCTAGATTCTAAATATATATTTTGGTGAACGTAACAAAAGTCACGGTGGTATTTTTGGGATTCTGTTACTTTTGTTGTATAATTGCTTTGCAGACGAAGCGAAATTCCTTTAACACGGTCTTAAAACCGTAAAAAAACTTGATTATGACAAAGAATGTGGGTTCAACAGACAAGATTATCAGAATTGTATTAGCTTTAGTTTTGGGCTACTTGTACTATTCTGGCGTATTGACGGGTACAATGGGTATTATAGCAGTTGTGGTGGGTGCTATTGCGCTGTTTACGGCTGTTGTTAATTACTGTCCTTTATATTCAGTGATTGGCATGAAAACAACTAAAAAGTAATACTAGGGAGTAGTATCCCTTACGGTAAAAAAAAACGAGCCTGATTTTTCAGGCTCGTTTTTCTTATTTTGGGGTAGTATTTATTTAGTCAATGCATTGTTTGTCAAAGACGATAGGTCTTGAGCTGCCATTGACGTAGTAGTCCTGCCCATCTTCCAAGTAAAACAATTTTAGTTCGTAATTAGCCCCTTCTTTTGGTTGGGTATTGATAAAAACGACTTCTTCGGCATATCCTTGATAGATGAAATATAGACCTTTAGCATCTTTAGCATCTGGATAAACATTGTTTGATTCGATATAAGAGATAGGTTCTCCTGTGTCCATATCAACAATACGCCATTCAAATTCAGCACCGATTAAGTAACCCGGCATTGCATTTTGGATGTCAAAATTGATAAAGGTGTATTTCCAGTTTTTCCCTTTCTTTTTAAGTTTTGAGATATGGTCGCCATCTCTTTCTGCTCTAAGAGAGATACCGCGAAAATCAATGATTGTATTGTCAAGAATGGCTTTTAATTTGACCATTTTCTCAGCAGTTTCTTCTTTTTTGGCAACGGCAGTTTCCACTTTGTCGATTTCTTGGGCTACTTCCACGTAATCTTGAGTTTCGTTTTGTTGTAGGTAGCTCAATTGGTCTAATTGCTCTTCAAGCATCGCCACTTTCTGTTTTAGAGCGGTTTCGTTGGAAGATTTAGATTTTTTCTTAAGAAGCTGCGCTTTGATGAAATCTAATTCTTTTTGACGAATGGTTAGCTCATCTTCAATAGCTTTTAAGCTACTTTTGCTTTTGTGGTAAGAGTTTTGCAGAATGGTCAAGTCATTTTGCAGTATGCTGATACTGTCTCTGACGAGATTTAGCTCTTCCGTAAGTAATGTGTTATTAACGGTAAGTTCTTCAATTTCCATTGCTTGGTCGTCAATAATCATCGTTTGTTCATCCAGCTTGTTGCTTTGAAAGCTGATGATTTCCTTATAGGAAAGGATATTGCTTTGCTGATAGGCGGTTACTGTCAATAACCCAATAACAGCGGTCGCCGAAACTAGAATTTTTAGACTAGTACTCATAGTGTGTGCGTATTTTATGCTTAAATTATTTTGTGCGTATGTAAGTTTATATGAGCTAAAACAAATATTATTCCAAAAATTTATTTTATGTTTTTTTTATGTGTAAAAGAGAGCAATTGGGAGCGCGCCCCGACCAAATTGTCGCAAAATTCGCTGTGTTCAATGGAGCCAATTCGTGAATTGGCTGTACGGTGTTCAATGGAGCCAATTCGTGAATTGGCTGTACGGCGTTCAATGGAGCCAATTCGTGAATTGGCTCTACGGCGATATTCGCTGCGCTCATATCTACATCTTGCAAATAAATTTGCAAGGCCACTCGTTCAGCATGCCTGACACGGAGCGATGATCAAATTTTTGTTCGGTTTGAGAAACCTTTGCAGGCCACAGCAATAAAGATAAAAATACGAAGCAAGTAGATTGAAACTAGGGTTTCTTAAACCTTTGCTATATTTTTAATTGGTCATCATTGGAAGCCGTAATGAAAAAAACGGAACCTTTTAGGGTAAAAAAAGTAACTAATCTATTGATTTATAGTTATTAGTACTTACATTTGTATCGGATTTTTGCGAAAGCAGAAATCTTAAGATTTAATCAACAAAATAAAAAAAATGAGTAAGGTAACTGTAGTCGGCGCTGGTAATGTAGGCGCTACTGTCGCGAATGTTTTGGCAAGATATGATGTCACTAACGAAATCGTCTTGTTAGATATTCAAGGGAAAATGGCAAAAGGCAAAGCCTTGGATACTTGGGAGCAATCTCCTATTGAATATTTTAGTACCAAAATAATGGGTACGGATGATTACAAGAAAACGGCCGATTCGGACATTGTAGTTATTACTGCGGGTGTTCCTAGAAAGCCTGGAATGAGCCGTGATGATTTGATTTCTACCAATGCAAAAATTGTAGTGTCTGTTACGAAGTCAATCATGGAGCATTCTAAAAATCCAATTATTATAGTGGTATCTAACCCTTTGGATGTGATGACTTACGCAGCGCAACAAGCTTCTGGTTTGCCAGCTTCGCGAGTAATTGGTATGGCTGGTATTTTGGATACGGGTCGTTATCGTTCTTTTTTGGCGGAAGCCTTGAAGGTTTCTCCAAAGGATATTCAGGCGGTATTGATGGGTGGACACGGTGATACGATGGTGCCACTACCGCGTTTTACGACTGTAGCGGGTATTCCTGTAAAGGATTTGATTGATACCAAAAAGTTGAATGCGATTATCGAACGTACCAAGAAAGGAGGGGGAGAGCTGGTTAAGTTAATGGGTACTTCTGCTTGGTATGCTCCCGGTGCTGCTGCTGCACAGATGGTGACAGCGATTTTGAGAGATGAGCGTAGGATTTTCCCTTGTTGTGTACAGATTAATCGCCAGTATGGTTTGAAGAGAATGTACTTAGGGGCTCCAACCGTTTTGGGAAGAAATGGGGTTGAAAAAATCATTGAATTGAACTTAAATAAGTCGGAATTAAAGGCATTGCATAAGTCTGCCGAAGCTGTTTCCAAAGTTTTGGATGGCTTTAAAAAGATGAAGATTAAGTAGGGGCTAGTTTCTAGTTACTAGTGTCTGGTTGCTAGATGCGACTAGATGCTAGTGACGAGTCACTGGATGGCGGCACGTTGAGACTAACGTGCCGTTCGTCTAGCAATCGGTATTGCTATCGAGCAAAGGGGTGTGGTTGCTGATACAATCGGATAAATTCACCAATTTGGTAAGAATAAAACGGCCGTTAGTATGTCTAGCAATCGGGTTGCTGGATTATACTCGACGTCTTTTCATTTCCTTCAGGATGAAGCCCAGTTCTCTGGTTAAATCACCAGTGATGGACGTGTTTTCTTCTGCTCTACGAACCAGGTAAGGCAGTACTTCTTTTATGGGGCCGTAAGGGAGATATTTTGAAGCTCTATACCCTGCTTCGGCTAGGTTAAAAGTAATATTGTCACTCATTCCGAAGAGTTGAGAGATGATTTGATTAGGGTGGTCAATGGGGATGTTGTGTTTGTGAAGGTGCTGGATGTGTAGTTTGCAACTGTGCGCATTGTGGGTAGCGTTGCAAAGAGAGATGGAGTCAATGTTGTCTAGGCAATATTTGATGGCCATATTGTAACCGTTATCTGTAGCTTTTTTATCAGGATAGATAGGGGAAGGATAGCCGTGCTCTTTAGCTCTGGCGCGTTCTTTGTCCATATACGCTCCGCGCACTGTTTTTACTCCAAGGATATAACCATCTTTTTGCGCGTCTTCGTGCGCCTTCATGATGGCAGCAAGGCGGTCGTGGCGATACATTTGGTATGTGTTAAAAACAACCGCTTTTTCTTTGTTGTATCGACGCATCATGATGGTAACGACGTGGTCAATGGCATTTTGAATCCAGGATTCTTCTGCGTCAAAATAGACGACGACGTTTCTTTTGCTAGCAGTGTGGCAGATGTTATCCATTCTTTTGAGAAAATTTCGATAATCTTTTAGGTCGTCCATTTTGAGATTATTCTCGTCTTCAAGTAAGACTTCTAAGAGCGTATCTTGTGCTAGACCCGAGACCTTTACGCTTACGATGGGGACAGAATCGTAGTCTTTGGCAAATTCAATGGCGCGGACGATTTCATTCATCGTTTTGTTTAATTCGGCTTCGGTGTTTTTGCCTTCGGAGCTGTAGTCAAGAATGGTGAGCGTTTTGTGTTCAGCTAGTTTATGGATAACTGGCAATGAGTTAAGGAGGGTTGTACCGCCACAAAACTGCTTGTAGATGCTATTTTTGACGATGGATTTAACAAAAGGTAGGTGCATTTTGAGCGCGAGAACACCGAGTTCGGAGCCGATATTTACGAGGTGCGCATTGCTCATGAACTTAAAAATACGTTTTGTATCCTTGAGTTCTTTATTGGATTTGTAGGCAAAGGCGATTTGTGTATTATCGAAGTCAACATTAGGTGGACTAGATTGATTGTCGGCTTTTTTGTTTCCAAAAATAATAACTTCTCCCATGGCGATTGGCTTAGAATTCTCCCAAATTTTAAATGCAGCTTCTGCCTGCAAAGCTAGCATTTCTTTGCCATTTTTACAAATAGTTTGGTGGTTTTTTCCCTTGCGCAAAAAAGTAGTTGTTTCGGGGTTGTAAATCAGGTCAAAAAGGAGGTGTTTTTGCGAAAGCTGCTCATAAGGAATGTCTGGAAAATCATCAAGATTTGGAGCCATGCCGAGCGGAGTCGTGTTGATGATGATGGAGTAGTTTTTTAATCCCTGCTTGCGCAAATTTTGATAGGAGATGATGTGTTTTTTTGCTGTCCTGGAGACCAATTGGTAGGGGATACCCATGTCAGCAAGAGCGACCTTTACTGCTTCGGATGCTCCGCCTGTGCCGAGTATTAGTGCGTGGTGTTTTGAAGGGAGACGCGGGTTGGCTTCAAAGAGTTTTTTTAAGGATTCAGAAAATCCATAAACATCTGTGTTATAACCAATTAGCTTGTTATTTTTTACGACTACGGTATTGACTGCGCCTACTTTTTGCGCAAGCGGATCGAGGCTAGACAGGTAAGGGAGAATGGCTTTTTTATAGGGGATGGTGACATTAAAACCGATTAAATTCGGATTAGATTTTAGCATTTGCGGAAGCTGCGAGATGTCTTCTAAGGGGAAGTTTTTGTATTGGATGTTGGAGCGCCCTTCTCGCTTGAATTTGTTGGTGAAATACGCCTGCGAGAACGAATGCCCTAGCGGATAGCCTACTAGTCCTAGCAATTTGCCTTTATCGATATGCTTTTTGGTCATAAGGACATTTTATGGTGCGTACTTTTTGAAAAAGCTAAGGCGTATTTACATTTTTTTCAAAAGGAAATCCAGCGCATGGCTTCCTGATAAGAAAATTGCTGTGACAATTAAACCCGCAATAAACACACCCAAAGAGACCGCAAGAAAAGCTTTTTTCTTCTCAATACCAAATATCCATGCGGCAAAACTGCCCGTATAAGCACCCGTAACAGGCAAAGGAATCATCACAAAAATCATGAGTCCCCAAAATCCCCATTTTTCTATTTTGTCGCCTACTTTGTTGCGAGTTCGTAGTACTAGTTTGTCGAAAAGATTTTTGTACCAATCCATTTTGTTAAAGATGTCATGGAAGAAGCCAAAAAAAATATAAACTATCGGGAAAGCCAAAATATTGGCCAATGTACAGGCAAAATAGGCGGTCACAGGGGAGATGCCATTGGCTAAAGCGTAGGGGATGCCGCCACGTAGTTCGGCAATCGGCACCATGCTAAGAATGATGGAGTATATTAGGTCGCTCATTATGGGTGTATTTTATAGGGCAAATATAGGTAAAATTGTTACTTGGAAGTCGTCAAAGAAGTATCACGATCCAAAACAAGGACAATTTCTCCTTTAATTTTCTTTCCTTTCGGGAAATAGGCTTTAAGCTCGGCTAGTGTACCGTGTTTGATTTCTTCGTGTAATTTGGAGATTTCGCGGCATACGGTTGCTTTACGGTCGCTTCCGCAAATGGCTTCAAGTTCTTCGATGCATTTTCCTAGGCGGTGCGGAGATTCGTACAAAACGACAGTTTCGGGGAGTGAAGCGATATATTCTAATCTTTTTCGGCGTCCTTTTTTGTGTGGCAAGAAGCCTTCAAAATGGAATTTGTCGCAAGGCAGTCCACTGGATACAAGCGCTGGAATAAGAGCGGTGGCTCCAGGAAAAGTAGTGACTGCGATATTGGCTTCTCGGCAGGCTCTAGCGAGCAGAAAACCTGGGTCTGAGATGCCAGGTGTGCCTGCATCCGAGATGAGCGCAATATTGACGCCGCTATCAAGTAAGCCGATGATGTTGTCAATTTCTTTGTGTTCGTTGAAGGCATGAAAGGAGCGGAGTGGGGTAGAGATGTTGAAATGTTGCATCAGTTTTTTGCTGGTGCGAGTATCTTCGGCATAGATAAAGTCCACTTCTTCTAAGGTGCGTACTGCCCGATAGGTCATGTCTTCTAAATTGCCAATGGGTGTGGGGATGAAGTAGAGCATGTTGTGTGGTTGAAAAATTAATTATTGAGCTTACTCCGAAAAGTCGTTGTGGTCTATAGTAACTGGAGAAAAACTTTATTGGGTTCAATTGCGCAATCGTACAATTGAAACTCAACGATTTAGGTCGCCGTAGATTTTGCCCAAAAATAGGGGCGCCTAAAAAAAACAAAAAAAAAGCCTTGAAGTAAAACTTCAAGGCTTAGAAGGCGGTCCGGACGGGACTCGAACCCGCGACCCCCTGCGTGACAGGCAGGTATTCTAACCAGCTGAACTACCGGACCATTGATAATGCTTTCCTTCCAAAAGCGGATGCAAACATACGAGTATTTTTTTTATGGGGCAATAGTAAGGCGATTTTTTTTTAAAAAAAGTTTATTTTTTCCTTCATCACCTATATGTTGATTACCTTTGTGCCATTGTTGGAGCCAATTATCAATAAGAAGAAGTGGTCGATGTAATGCCATTTCGAGCTTTTTGCGTAATTTAGCCTGTCCAAATTAGAAAGAACCGCTCTTGGGGGCATGAAAACAGAGTAATATGGGAAATATGGTGTTTTTGGATTTTGAGAAGCCATTAGAAGGATTGTTTGAGCAATTAGATAAGCTCGAAGAAGTGAATGCCAAAGGGGATGTGGATATGTCCGATACGGTAAAGGAATTAAAGAATAAAATAAAAAAGACGCAAAAGGAGATTTATAGTGATTTGAGTCCTTGGCAAAAGGTGCAGTTGTCTCGTCATCCCCAGCGTCCTTATTCTTTGTTTTATATCGAAAGGATGTTTAAGAAATCTACTGAATTGCATGGAGATCGCCTAAATGGAGATGATAATGCGATGGTTGGTTTTTTGGCTAATTTTGATGGACAGACTGTGGTGGTTGTTGGTCAACAAAAAGGAGCTACCACGAAAGAAAGACAATTTCGTAATTTTGGGATGGCCAATCCCGAAGGCTATCGAAAGGCGCTGCGACTGATGAAGCTGGCGGAGAAGTTTAATTTTCCGATTATTACGTTGGTGGATACGCCTGGTGCGCATTGTGGGCTAGAAGCCGAAGAGCATGGGCAAGCGTCGGCTATTGCGATTAATATGTTTGAAATGGCTCAGTTGAGTGTGCCTATTATTTCGGTGATTATTGGAGAAGGTGCTTCTGGTGGAGCGATAGGGCTGGCATTGGCGGATCGTGTGTTTATGATGGAATATACTTGGTTTACGGTGATTTCTCCAGAGTCTTGTTCGTCTATTTTGTGGCGCTCATGGGAGCATAAGGAGACAGCAGCGGATTTGCTGAAGTTGACATCTAGTGATATGCTGGAGTTTGGTTTGATTGATGGAGTGATCAAAGAGCCTGTCGGTGGAGCTCATTTTGCGCAAGCTGCAGCGGCTAGTGCGGTCAAAAAAACAATCAAAGAAGCACTCAGCCAATTGGTGGATATGGATCCTGATGAACGGATCAATCAACGTATCGAAAAATATAGCAAAATGGGTCGTTTTATCGAAGAAGCTATCCCCGAATAATTTTTTCTTGAAAAAACATATCCCAAATATAATCACATCGGTCAATGTTTTCTTTGGCTCATTGGCTATTATTGCTGCCTTACAGGATAACCTGACGATGGTCTTGTGGTGTATAGGCGTGTCTCTTGTGGCGGATTTTTTTGATGGTTTTGCGGCTCGGCTGCTGAATGTATCTGGTCCCATGGGCAAAGAATTGGACTCTTTGGCGGATATGGTTTCCTTTGGGTTCTTGCCTGGAGTGTTGGCTTATAAGCTGCTGCTTGCGCAAAATATGCCCAATATCGGCTTTTTTACTTTAGCTTTTTTTGGTTTTTTGATAACGGTTTTTTCGGCGGTGCGGTTGGCTAAGTTTAATTTGGATACTCGCCAAACAGAGAATTTTATAGGTATGCCTACTCCTGCTAATACTATGTTTTTTATAGGATTATCGGTTTTGCAGGAATATTCGGAGCCATTTAGGGAGCTGCTCGGTGGTCAGCCTTGGATTTTATTTGTGTTGATACTGGGCTTTTCGATTCTTTTGGTGAGTGAAGTGCCGATGTTTAGCCTAAAACTGAAGAATTTTTCTTGGTCAAGTAATAAATATCGCTATCTGCTGATAGTTGGGGCGGTCATTCTTTTTGCTGTCAATATGGTGTTTTTTATGTCTGGGGTGATACTTTTGTATTTGTTACTTAGTTTGGTGTATTGGAAACTAGAAGCGCATTGACGTATGGACGATGAAATGAAAAAAATCGGAAAGCAACCGAATAATCCGCTGCATGGGGTGACATTGGCAACCATCGTCGAGCAGTTGGAAGGGTATTATGGCTGGGATGTTCTTGCGGACAAAATACCCATTCGATGCTTTGAAAATAATCCGAGTATAAAGTCTAGTTTGAAGTTTTTGCGCAAGACGAATTGGGCGCGGACGAAAGTGGAAGATTTGTATATTCGGACTTTTTGTCGGGATTGATACCCACGGCTTTTCAAATTTATTTGAAAAATGGCATTCCAAATTTATTTGGAATCGGATGCAAATGAATTTGCATCGCCATAATGCAAATGAATTTGCATCGCCGTTACTCCAACAGATGGGCATCCCTGAAGTAATTCCATTTGAAATCTTTGGCGTTAGTAACAATTTTTGCTTTGATAGGATTGTTGAGGATGTATTTAATCACATTCCGAAGCATCTTGTTGTGGCGGATAAAAATATCGTAACTTTCTCTGTCCCAAAATTGACCTGTTTTCCCTAGTGCAATATTCGCATATCGAGCCGAAGCTCCTTTTATGCGTTTCATTATTTTATCTAAAGGAGTGTAGGTCGGTTCTAATATTAGGTCTTCATTTTCATAATCTAGTTGAATGTTAGTGTCAATTAAAATGTGTACGTGGTTTGACATAATAGTATAAGCAATTAAGTCGTAAAGATCACGGTCAAAACGATGTAATTGTTCTTTGATTATTTTAGCAATGTGATCATCTTTTAGGTGTTTAGCGCCTTGGTCTAGGGTGTCAAGAACTTGGTCGTATTCTGCGAAATATGCTTTCCTTGTGTTTAAAATCATACTATTTCTCCTGGTAATATCTTCGACCTTGCGTAGCTGGTTTATTTTTGCTTCGTACTTTTCTTTTAGTCTGGTTAATTCTGATTTGGGAATACTGCCATGTAGGCGAAATGTTACGAAAAAAGATGCACCAACTTGTTGAATATGAGGTAGCCTTTGTTTGTAGTAGGTTTTAATGGGGGACATAATACCTTTAGTTTTCTCCGAAATAATGATAGTTGTGCGCAATGTACGCTTTTTTTTTGTTTTTTTGATGTTTGGATTGATTTTTATGCAAATGAATTTGCCTTGCCATTATGCAAATGAATTTGCCTTGCCTTATGCAAATGAATTTGCATTGCCATTATGCAAATGAATTTGCCTTGCCTTATGCAAATGAATTTGCATTGCCTTATTGCTCAAAAGTAAATTGAATGATATTTGCGCCCATTTGAAGAGCGAGTTGTCGGAGAGCTTCTTTGTCTTTGTGTACTTCCCAATCTTCCCAACCGTCTCCAAGGTCACACTGATAGTCATAAAAACAAACTAATCGACCTTCCCAGATTAAGCCAAATCCTTGGGGTGGTTTTTTGTCATGTTCGTGGATTTTGGGGAGTCCCGTAGGAAAATCATAGGCTTGGTGATAGATGGAGTGGTTGAAGGGTAATTCCACAAAGTCCAATTCAGGGAAGACTTTTTTCATGGCTAGTCGGATGAATTTATCAAGCCCATAGTTGTCAGAAATCTCTAAAAATCCGCCACCTATAAGGTAATTGCGCAAGTTTTCTGCTTCAGAATCAGAAAAAATGATGTTGCCATGTCCCGTGATGTGTACTAATGGGTAGCCAAATAACTCTGCGCTGCCTACATCTACAGTGGCGTAGTCAGGGTCAAAACTTGTCCCAAGATTAGTGTTGCAAAAACTAGAAAGGTTTTTAAGGGAAGTAGGGTTGGCGTACCAGTCACCGCCCCCATTATATTTGAGTAATCCAAGCTTCATGGTGGGGGCTTGCGCTTGCGCGAAAAAAGAGAGAAAAAGTCCAAAGATGATTGTGTAATACTTCATTTTTATTTTGCTATTGGGCGGTTCTAAATGCTGCTGCCACATAAATTCCTGCAGTTTCTGTTCGTAATCTGCTCTTGCCGAGCGTTAGCCCAACAAAACCTTTGTCTAAGGCGAGTTGGTATTCTTCTTTAGAAAAATCCCCTTCGGGCCCTATTAGAACGATGGTTTTGGTGTCATGTTTTGGAATTGCAGAAATATCTATGGTCGGGCCATCTCCGCAATAGGCAATAAAACGTTGGTCGTATTTTGTCGTAAGACCATCCAGCAGGTGGGCAAAAGGAGTTAAATCATCCAAAGTCGGCAAAAAAGCACTCATTGATTGCTTGGTTGCTGCCATGATGACTTTTTGTAGTCGATCTTTTCGGACGACCTTCCTTTCGGAATGTTTGCACAAAATGGGGGTGATTTGTTGGATGCCGAGCTCTGTAGATTTTTCTAAAAACCATTCGGTTCGGTCAAGGTTTTTGGTAGGGGCAATGGCGATGTGTAAGAAAGATTTATTAGGGGGATGGTTAGTGATGTTTTGGATTCTAACGACGCAATTCTTCTTGTGAATCTCTTCGAAGGTGCCAGTTGCAACCATGCCATTTCCATCAATTAAACGAGCGCTCTGCCCCTGCCGCTTGCGCAAAACACGAGCGGCATGGTGAGATTCACCTTCTGGTAAATGACATAATCCTACCTTAATCTCGGAGCAATAAAATGTATCCATGTTAGTTTCAACTAAAAAAGGCGTAAAACGTTCATTGGATGCCTATCCAATCCGTCAAAATCATCTTAATGGCTTGATACATATTGTCATAGAGCTTCGGGATATCTTTTGGTGCCACCCATTCTGTTTTTTCGATATCTTCTTCGATTTGTGGAGTAAGATGTTGGTTAGGAGCGGTCATCTTAAACCAATACGTTCTTTTTAGGACTCGTTTGTTTTTTCGGTTGCGGTAAGTGTGATAAGTGATGCCTAGTAAGTCATTGGTAGTTAGGTTTTTAACGCCTGTTTCTTCTTCTACTTCACGCTGAGCGGTTTCTCTAGGGATTTCTCCTTTTTCCATTTTTCCTTTGGGCAGGTCGTTGGTTTTTAAGCGATAGATAATGAGTAGTTCATCAAGTTCATTGACGACAATGCCACCAGCTGCTTCGATTATTTTGTATTTTTTGGCAAAATAATCAAATCGTTTTTTGGGGTCATTACCTGCTAGGTACATGGCATCAAAACGAGTGGATTTTTCGAGCATATCCACGCAATTTGGCGCAAGCTTGCCGCCCGTCATGTCGAAAAATACGGGGCACTTTTCTTTATCTAAATGACTAGGCAATTCGGATTTTTCTACGAAATGCAAAGGAGTATTGTTGATGTAAACGGTGTCCATGCGATGCGTTTTAGGGGATAAATATAGGTAAGTTAAAGGAGAATTCAGCCATTCTATTCAATTTTTTGATGATAGGGGCATAATTTTTGAAAAAACTAGAATTATATTAGTGTGAGCTTTAGGCTTTTATCTAACTTTACCGCTCAGAACCCAAAACCAACCATTCGTACAACGAAAAATCAAATGAACCAATGGAAATACTAGATAAAAAATCCACCAAATTTTTATACAATTATTTAAACAATTTTTCGCCGACAGGCTATGAAGCAGCTGGTCAGAAAATGTGGTTAGACTATATTAAACCATATGTAGATGATTGGAAATTAGATAATTATGGTACTGCTTATGCAATTATCAACCCTGGCAAGAAGTATAAGGTGGTCATCGAAGGACATGCGGATGAGATTTCTTGGTACGTCAATTATATCAATGAGAAAGGTTTTTTGAGTGTCATCCGAAATGGCGGCTCTGATCCTGTGATTGCTCCAGCCAAACGAGTCAATATTTTTACTAAAAAAGGTATCGTCAAAGGTATTTTTGGGTGGCCTGCGATCCATGTCCGTAAGGGCAAGGCTAAGGATTTTGAAGCGAGTATGAATAATATCTTCATTGATGTAGGAGCCAAAAACAAAGATGAAGTCCTGAAAATGGGCATCCATGTTGGTAGCGTTGTTACTTTTGATGATGAATTGATGGAGCTCAATAAGCAATATTTTGTGGGGCGAGCTTTGGATAATCGAGTCGGTGGATTTTGTATTGCGGAAGTGGCACGGATGATTAAGGATAAGAAGATTGATTTGCCTTATTCGTTGTATATTGTCAATGCAGTACAAGAAGAAGTGGGTTTGCGCGGGGCGCAGATGATTACGGAGACAATACAGCCTGATGTGGCCATCGTAGTGGATGTGACGCATGATACGAACACCCCAATGATGGATGCGAAGGTTCAGGGCGATGTACATGCAGGCAAAGGACCTACGGTTACTTATGCGCCCGCGGTACACAATACTTTGCGGGATTTGATTATTGATGCTGCCGAAGAAAATAAGATTCCTTTTCAGCGGGAAGCTTCTTCAAGAGTGACAGGGACAGATACGGATGCTTTCGCTTATTCTAATGGGGGCGTGCCTTCTGCTTTGATTTCTTTGCCGCTGCGTTATATGCATACGACGGTAGAAATGTTGCATCGAGATGATATCATCAATACGACAAAGTTGATTTTTGAGTCCTTACAGAAAATTGAAGGCGGCATGGATTTTCGGTATTTTTGATGCTGCTGCCCGATTTATTTTATTTAACACATAGAAGCATAGTGGCATAGATGCTGCCGCCCGAGACAGTTGTCAGTTATGCATAGGTTTCAGTTTTGGCGATCTTTTACCTTTTGCCTTTATTGCATCGTTACGCCTTTGCACCGTCATACCTTTCATTTCGTATCGTTTTGGACAAAAAAAAATCTTTTTTTTGGGGCATTACTTGATAGTCTTTAGAAAAATGACTAATTTTGTCAATGAAATAAATGTCAATATTATGTTTTTTGCCAAAATGATCAAAAATGCACGCATCGAACAAGGGTGGACGCTCGCTTCTTTAGCTACAGCAATGACCTTGGATGCAGCGATTATCAGTAAAGTTGAACGTGGGCTGCGTCGGGCTACTCGTGCGCAAGTAGGGCAGTTTATAGATGTCCTGCACCTTGCGGAAAAAGAAGCTTTTGCTGCTTGGCTAAGTGACAAAATCTTGGCAGAATTGAAAGACGAGCCTTTTGCAATGGAAGCTTTTATGGTGGCGGAAAAAGAAGTTAAATATTTGCGGAAGCAGCAAAAAGAAGCCGCTCAATTGCAAGATGATTTTGTGGACTTAGTGGAGCAATTGGATAGCCTTTCGGCAAAATGGAGCAATCAAAAACCATTGGAAGGTATTCAGTTGGAAAAACTCCAAGAGTATTTTAATGTGGCTTATACTTACGATAGTAATCGCATCGAAGGCAATACTTTGACTTTGCAAGAGACGCATCTAGTTGTGAATGAAGGGCTTACCATCGGTGGAAAGTCTATGCGTGAGCACCTAGAAGCGGTTAATCACTACGAAGCCATTGATTATATTTATGATTTAGTGGCTCGTAAGGTCAAGATTTCCGAAAGGGTCATCAAAGAGCTGCACCACCTAGTACTTAAAGGAATAGATCGGGAAAACGCTGGTCGTTATCGGACTGTTCCCGTAATTATTAGTGGGAGTGCACATAAGCCCCCACAGCCTTATTTGCTTGCGCGAAAAATGGAGGAGTTGATGGAGTTTTATGACACTAAGAAAGCAGTATTGCATCCAGTGATATTGGCTGCCGAAATGCATTTGCGTCTGGTGACCATCCATCCATTTATTGATGGCAATGGGCGGACTTCTCGGCTGTTGATGAATCTTATTTTATTGCAAAATGGATTTACTATTGCCAATCTAAAAGGGACAGATCAAGCCCGATTGGCTTACTATCGAGCTCTCGAAAAAGCGCAAACCGATGATACGCATAGTGATTTTTATCGGTTGATTTTGGAGACTTGTGTGATGTCTTTGGAAGCACACTTGGAGATGGTGGGATGATGGAAGAGCACTCTGAAATTATTTTAGGGTGCTCTTATGACGCCTAAAAGAATGTATGGTGCCTAAATTAGTCAGACTAAAGAAAAATCAGGAAGAAGTTTTTTAGTTCTATTTATTTTTGATTATCTTACCGTTCAATTATTTTGTAACCTAAAAAGCAAAGACCATGAAAAGGATTCTTTTTTTAACTGGCGATTTTACGGAGGATTATGAAACAATGGTGCCTTTCCAAATGCTCGAAATGATGGGCTATAAAGTGCATGCAGTTTGTCCTGGTAAGAAAAAAGGGGATATTGTCAAGACGGCTATCCATGATTTTGAAGGCGACCAAACCTATACGGAAAAACCTGGTCATAATTTTACGCTGAATTATAATTTTTCTAGTGTGCGAGTAAAGAATTATGCTGGGTTGGTTATACCAGGAGGCCGAGCACCAGAGTATTTGCGCTTAGATCCCAAAGTCTTGAAGATTGTTCAGGAGTTTTTTGCTGCGGATAAGCCGGTGGCGTCTATTTGTCATGGTGCTCAGATTTTGAATGCCGCAGGAGTGGTGAAAGGGCGTAAGTTGACTGCGTATCCAGCAGTAGGTCCAGATGTGACCATTGCAGGAGGAGATTATCAGGATATACCTGTGACGGATGTATTTGTGGATGGCAATCTAGTGACCGCTCCCGCGTGGCCTGCTCATGGTAAGTGGATGCGTGCTTTTGTAGAAGTTTTAGGAGCGAAGATTGAGATTTGAATTTAGCTGATTAATTTAAGTTTCGGTACTTTAGTTTAACGGTATGGGACAGGTTGACTTCGTACATGCTTGATTTTTGGGTGCGGATAAAAGATAAAGGGTCAAGGGTTTACCAATGGTTCGGTCATCTTTTTTGCAAAAACGTAGTAATAAACCCAATGAACACGGGATTATTTCTATTTAATGCAAGTTATGTTTTTGTCTGAATTGCGTAAAATAGAAGTTAATACCTGGAGCGAAGTTTGATAAAAATAAATATGCGATCGACCTAAAACCCCGTAGGGTGAAACTATGGGCTAAGCTTTGCGAAGAATTAAAAGTTGGGGCGACCACAAGAGTCGTCCCAACTTATTAATTTATCACATATTCTTAATAATTTCGTCCCCAAATTCAGAACACTTCAAAAGTGTAGCGTTCTTCATCAAACGTTCAAAATCATAAGTAACACGTTTGGTACGGATGGCTTTAGTTAAACCTTTTTTGATTTTCTTAGCGGCCTTAGTCCAGCCCATATATTCAAACATCATCATTCCCGAAAGGATGACCGAACTAGGATTCACCTTGTCCATGCCGGCATATTTTGGAGCCGTACCGTGAGTGGCTTCAAAGATGGCGACACCTGTTTCGTAGTTGATATTGGCGCCAGGAGCGATGCCGATACCGCCTACTTGAGCAGCCAACGCATCAGAAATATAGTCCCCGTTTAAGTTTAGGGTAGCGATAACGGAATATTCCTTAGGACGAGTCAAAATCTGTTGTAAGAAAGCATCTGCAATGACATCTTTAACTAAGATAGCGCCATTAGCCAATGCTTCTTCTTGCGCCTTGTTGGCAGCTGCTTTGCCTTTGTCGGCAGCGATGCGGTCATATTGGGCCCAAGTAAACACCTTGTCTCCAAATTCTCTTTCCGCAAGGTCATAGCCCCAAGACTTGAAAGCCCCTTCCGTAAATTTCATGATATTCCCCTTGTGAACTAGAGACACGGAAGGACGTTTGTCTTTGATGGCAAACTCAATGGCAGCGCGCACCAAACGTTCTGTACCTTCTTTAGAGACAGGTTTTATGCCCAAGGATACGGTATTGGGGAAGCGAATGCCAGTTACGCCCATTTCATTGATTAAGAAGTCTCTTACTTTGTCTAGCTCGGGGGTACCAGCCATGTATTCGATACCTGCATAAATATCTTCTGTATTTTCGCGATAGATGACCATGTCGATGGATCTAGGCGTTTTGACAGGAGAAGGTACTCCGCTAAAATACTCTACAGGACGGACACAAGCGTATAAGTCCAATTTTTGCCGCAAGGCTACATTCAGAGAACGAAATCCGCCACCAATTGGCGTAGTTAAAGGCCCTTTGATAGCAATAAAATGCTCTCGAATATCATCCAGAGTATCTTGGGGAAGCCATTCGCCTGTTTTTTTATGTGCTTTATCGCCTGCATAAACTTCTTTCCAGTGGATTTTGCGTTTGCCTGCATAACCTTTTTCGACGGCTGCATCTAAGACTTTTCGCGCTGCTGCCCAAATGTCTGGCCCGATGCCATCGCCTTCTATAAATGGAATGATTGGGTCACTAGGAATCCGTAGTTTACCACGACTCATTCTGATTTTTGTACCGCTCATATTGCAATTCTTTTAAAATTATTGAAGTATTTTGTCTTCAATAGGGTTAAATGGTAATTAGTAGTCGCAAATATACTATATTTAACCCTTAAAACAGAAGCAATGAGTAAATTTAAAGTCTTTTTCTACCTGATTGTTGTCATTTTGTGGACTGACTGTGGTACTTCCAAAACTGCGACCGTGGCTAAGTCCTGTGATTCTCAAGGGACTATCGTCAATATGGTGGGTTTGGATGGCTGCCAATGGATGTTGGTAACCGACGAAGGGGTGAAGTTGCTTCCGCAAAAATGGCCCGAAAATTTTGAACCAAAAGACAATTTGTCGGTTAGATTTCATTTTACGGAAGTAAAGGATGCGATGAGTATTTGTATGGCCGAAGACAAAATAGTGACTATTGATTGTGTGGAGCCCCTTGCGGGAAAACCTGCCAAGCCAACTTGTTATAACACAGTGAATCCGATGGAAGTAAAATGGATGCGCATCGCTATGACAAAAAATGGAACAAATATCATCGAAAAGTATAATTATTTGGACAAATATGCTTACCTTTTTAAAGGGGTGAATTTGGACAATGATTTGTATGATTGTCAGGGGACTTTGCTTTGTAGCTATCGAGAAATTGAACAAAATGCTTGCAGTCAGATGCTTGTTGATTTAGGAGGGGGGAGTGTTATTTGGCGTGGTAGGTGACCGTACTTAAAAAAACACCCAAAAGGGCGAAGCTCGTATTAAAGAAAAAAAATGAACACAAATCTAGATCCAACAGACGAAAAATATTCGGTAGAAGAGCGAACCATCGACAAAGCGTTGAGACCGACGGGTTTTGAAGACTTTAAAGGTCAGCAGAAAGTCGTGGATAATCTGTCTATTTTTATCGAAGCCGCTAAATTGCGGGGGGAGAGCCTAGACCATGTTTTGCTGCATGGACCGCCGGGTTTGGGTAAGACGACTTTGTCGCATATCGTTGCCAATGAATTGGGGGCCAAGCTGAAGTTGACTTCAGGGCCTGTTTTGGAAAAGCCAGGTGACTTGGCAGGTATATTGACCAATTTGGAAGATGGGGATGTTTTGTTTATAGATGAAATTCATCGGTTGAATACGGTGGTAGAAGAGTATTTGTATTCGGCGATGGAAGACTATCGGATAGATATAATGATTGATTCGGGGCCGAATGCACGGAGTATTCAGATCGAATTGAACCCATTTACTTTGGTAGGAGCAACGACTCGGATGGGTTTGTTGACAGGGCCGATGCGTGCTCGTTTTGGGATTACTTTTTTGTTGGATTATTATGATGAGCAGACGATTCAGACGATTTTGCATCGTTCGGCTAAGATTTTGGATGTAGAATTGACCGAAAATGGCGCCATAGAAGTGGCCCGTAGAAGTCGGGGGACTCCACGTATTGCCAATGCACTTCTTCGTCGGATGCGAGATTTTGCCCAAATTAAAGGAAATGGAGTCATTAATGAAAAAATCTCGAAATTTGGGTTGGCTGCTCTAAATGTGGATAGTCATGGACTCGACGAAATGGATAATCGCATCCTTCATACCATTATTGACAAGTTTAAAGGTGGGCCTGTGGGGCTTTCGACAATTGCTACGGCTGTGGGCGAAGAAGCGGGGACTATTGAAGAAGTGCATGAGCCTTTCCTAATCATGGAAGGTTATATCCAGCGGACTTCTCGCGGACGGGTAGCCATGGACAAAGCTTTTAAACACCTTGGGGTGGTGCCGCCTAGTCGGGATGGTAGCCTTTTTTGATATTGTGCAATTTGCAAGACCACTCGTTTGACATGCCCGACTTACGCGAAGAGCAAATTTTGTTCGTCTTTGACTTTCCTGTGGCGATACTCGCTGATGATGGGTAGCCTATTTTCCATAGCAATTTCTTGAGCCCTTAAATTCTTTTTCCCAGCAATGGGAAACCATGCCCCTGCCTTTACCGTCGCGCGCTCGTCTCTACATCTTGCAAATAAATTTGCAAGACCACTCGTTTGACATGCCCGACTTACGCGAAGAGCAAATTTTGTTCGTCTTTGACTTTCCTGTGGCGATACTCGCTGCGCTCGTCTCTACATCTTGCAAATAAATTTGCAAG
>CAMZKG010000210.1 GCA_947311105.1 uncultured Saprospiraceae bacterium | reverse complement strand
TTTTTCTAACTTCGATTCAGGCATTAACTTCTATTTTTTTCAACTCAGCCAAAGACATTACTTGCAATAAATAGAAAAAAGCCAGTGTTTATGGGGGTAGTTGCTTCTTTTTTGCCAAAATAATGACCGAACCATTGATGAGTAGCAAAACTTAACTAGAGACTATAACGACTTTTCGGAGTAAGCTCATATTTGAGTTGACATATTTGTATCTACTCCCATGTCAAAAATACCGTCTGGAGAGTAAACAATTGCCCGCTATAGGGTCTATCTTTGTAATGTACTAATGGAACTGTTTTGGTACGCACATTTTTGGCATAAAATGTCCTTTTTGCGCTTGTTTTGTTGTATTTTCATTACGTAGCCATGCTACGTTTCAAAAAATAGCTTCAACATACACAAAAATATCTATTTCCTGCCAAAAAAATAGGAGCACCTAAACAGTTACTTATCTATTTCTGAGAATTAGTTTTCCCCCTTTTATCACCCAAATTACTCTAGGATTGATTCAATCCGTGGAGACACACGCACATACTTAAACACTAACATCTTGGGTTTTTGTCTAGCACTAGATTGGACTCAAGCTGAACAAACACAGATTCATGGCAAGAATGATACTCATTTTGCTGTCCATTCTATATATGGGTTCAGGGATATATGGTCAAGAAACAATTAGAGCTGATGCTGAGTCTATCAGTGGGGTTTTGTTAACGGATTTTGGAGAAGGAGTCGAAGGGGCAAAGGTTATTTTAACGGATGCTGATGGTAGCCTTTTGCCATTGGTCGTTACCTCCAATAATTTGGGGCAATTTACGATTGACGGCCTATCGAAGGGTTCTACTTTTCAAGTGGAGCCCCAGAAAATAGATGATCATGGCAATGGTGTTGATATTTGGGATTTGTATCAACTCTCGGCTGCGATAGGTTCTTCGCGATTTGACTCACCGTATCAAAAATTTGCGGCGGATATTGATGGGGATGATCTCCTTTCGGAAAAAGATATAATTAGCTTGAAAAATTATATTTTAGGGATAAATCCCTTGCCCTTATCTTGGCGTTTTTATGAGTCTAATTGTTTGCCACCTTTGATGGCGCCTTTTGGAATCTGCTCACAATCAATAGTTTATGATGAGCGGGAGCCAAGTTTGAGCTTTGTTGGCGTCAAAGTCGGCGATTTAAATAATTCTGTTTTGGCGAATAGGAGTCAAATATCGGAGCATGTATATGGACAAATTATGCTAAATACGGCTGCGCAGGAATTAATCGCTGGACAAGAATATACTATTGATATTTTGTTGGATGGAGAAGGTGTTGTTGCTAGACAATTCAGCCTTGATATGGGGAGCTTAGAGTTATTGGATGTTTTGGCTTCTGGGGTGTCGCTATTAGAAGGTGGCGTATATCAGAAAAATAATGTGGTCACTTTTGCCCAAATTGGGCGCCAAGCTGCTCAAAGCTTCACGCTGAAAGTAAGAGCCACCATTCCAGCCAATTTGACTGAAGTACTGAGTCTGGCAACGGATGTTTCTAGTGCGAAGGCGTATGACTCAGAAGGGGAGTTGTATGATTTAAAATTAGTTTTTGATGGGGATTTTGATGAGCATTTTATGTTGTTTCAAAACAATCCTAATCCTTTTGAAGAGGTGACCAATATTCGTTTCTACTTGCCTGAACCTAATTTTGCCACTTTGACGATTTTTGACCTGAATGGTCAACGCCTAAAGACAGTGCAAACTTATTGTCAAAATGGGATGAATCGTATTCCTATCTTAAAATCTGACTTGAATCTTACGGGGATTTATTTCTATAAGTTGGTCGCCGGCAGCCAAACGGCTATCCGTAAGATGTTGGTTCAGTAAAAAGCGGGTATAAACGGGTGTAAAACGGGTATAGCGGTTTAAACGGGTATAGCGGTTTAAACGGGTGTAGCGGTTTAACGGGTTTAGCGGTTTAAACGGGTATAGCGGTTTAAACGGGTTTAGCGGTTTAAACGGGTGTAGCGGTTTAACGGGTATAGCGGTGTAACGGGTTTGACGGTTTAAACGGGTGTAGCGGGGGCTAACGGGTGTAGCGGTTTGACGGGCTTGACGGTGTTGCGCTAGCCCGTAGCAACATTATGCCTAGCCCGTAGCAACATTCTGCTTTAGCCTGTAGCAACAATTAGAGCTGCTGGTTTCAGTTGCACAATTGCACAATTGAACAAAAACCTGCAACATCATTCTCCCCAATAGCTAAGACCAATATTCAGCCCAGTAGTCAACTGCGGATGAAAAGTAGAACTCATGGTTAGCTCAACGGTTTTGAGCCGATAGCTTACACCGAGAGAAGGACGTACATCCTTTTCAGAAATGATAATACCACCTAGAAGAGATAAATCACTCATGGGGCGGTAATCAAAAGCAGTTTTAATTAAATATTTTGTGTTTTGTGGCTTGGCGATTTCAAAGGCAGTGGTCAGCTGGGTAATCTTCCAGGTGATGCCTGCGGCAAATTCACTATTGAAATTATAAATAGGTAATTCTTTGCGGTCAGGAATTGGATTGGATAGGTAGATACCTGCTTGGATATTTTCCGAAAGGGGAAAATGTGCACCCAAATTAAAGGAAATAGCCTGATATTTGTCGTAGTGGTCAGCTTGTCGGCTGAGCAGTAGAAAATTGCCGCCGATAGCTGTTTTGGCTCCCAGTTTTTTGGCATAGCCTAAGGACATTTCTTGCAAAAAAAGCCCTTCAATTCCTAGCCGATTGATCGCTAATTGTACACTTCCGATATTTTCGGTGGCATAGGTTGCGCCCACGGCAAACCCTTGAATATCAGTCCCTAAAAATCTATTTTCGGCAGAAGCAAAACCAGAAAAACCAGTAGCGAAAGCCAATGTAGCAGGGTTGCCATAGGAAGACGCTCCAAAAGTAGTCGCTTTGATATTGGCCATGGCGACTTGATTGGCTGGAAGGCTGAAAGATTGCCCACGCATTTTCTCGAAAGAGAAGAAAAGGCAAAAAACAATAAGTATAATGGTAAATTGCTTCATGCTAAATAAAATTTTCAAATTGGATGAGTTGCTCGACCAGTGCAGGCACGCCGATGGTTGCCTTTGCTTCAATAATCGATGCTTTGGGATTGGACGATAGGCGGTGTGTTGGTTGCGGTTTGGGGTCGATATAGTAAATCTGTGTCTGTGGTCGGGCAAATTCGTATAGGCCAGCAGCCGGATAGACTTGCAACGAAGTCCCAATAATAATAACAATGTCAGCAGCTTTGACAATTTCTGCGGCAGGCTCTAGTAAAGGCACTGGCTCGCCAAACCATACAATGTGCGGTCGTAATTGGTCTCCACGTTCGCACAAATCCCCCCAATTCAAATCATCTTCCCAGTCATAGATAATGGGGGGCATGCCCGTACTCCGAGCCTTGCGAAGCTGCCCGTGAAGGTGCAAGACTTTGCTAGAACCTGCTCGCTCATGCAAATCATCAACATTTTGGGTGATAACAAAAACATCAAAAGCTTCTTCGAGCTTTTTTAAAGCAAGATGCCCTAGATTAGGCTGGACGTCTTTTAGTTGTCTGCGGCGGTCATTATAAAATTTCAGGACTAATTCGGGATTTTTGCGCCACCCATCAGGAGACGCAACGTCCATTACATCATGGTTTTCCCAAAGACCATTGGCATCCCTAAATGTACTAATCCCACTTTCTGCACTGATGCCTGCTCCTGTTAAGACTGCTATTTTTCTCATTTTCTTGTTGCTTGTTACTGATTACGTGGCACGTCGAGCCGAACGGCCGTTTGGGTGTCTAGCAATCGGCTAATAGGAGCAAATTTACACATTTTAGCTTAGAATTGTCTAAATGCTTCCATGTTCTTAGTAGAATTATGGGTAAGAATATGCCATTTATCGGCAAAAAATCCTATCTTTGTTGGCTGAAAAAGACAAACTTGACAACCTTTTAAGCAGAATTTTCTTTGATATTAAACGAAGCGACACATTATGAACGAGATACTAGATTATGCACCCAAAGCAGGAAAGAAGTCTAAAAAAGCGCAAGAAGCTATTCAAGATTTTTGGACATGTTTGGTTAGTAGAGAGTGTAGCTTGCAAGGTCGGAAGGATGTGTTGAGCGGCAAAGGGAAGTTTGGGATCTTTGGAGATGGCAAGGAGTTGCCGCAAGTGGCTTTGGCACGTGCTGTAAAGTCAGGGGACTATCGTTCGGGCTATTATCGGGATCAAACGATACATTTTGCCTTGGATTTATTGTCAGTTCAGGAGTTTTTTGCGCAACTGTATGCTGATGCGCGCCATGAGCCTTTTTCGGGTGGGCGGCAGATGAATGCGCATTTTGCTACTCGTTTTTTAGACCACGAAGGACGATGGATTGATCAAACCCAACAAGCCATCAATTCTACTGCCGATATCTCCAATACTGCTGGGCAGGTGGCGAGAGCTTTAGGCTTGGCGATGGCATCCAAAAAATATAGAGCGTTGTCTCATTTGTCGCAAGACAGCTTGTTTACACAAAAAGGCAATGAAGTCAGTGTCTGTACCATCGGAGATGCTAGTACGTCTGAAGGTGCTTTTTGGGAAACCATGAATGCGGCGGTCGTGATGCAAGTACCGTTGGTGATGTGTGTCTGGGATGATGGTTATGGGATTTCGGTGCCGCAAAAGTACCAAACTGCCAAGGAAAGTATTTCTGAAGCCCTTTCGGGAATGACTGCGAAAAAAGGTGAAGCGGGGATGGATATTTATCGGGTCAAGGCGTGGGATTATGATAGCTTGCGCAAAACGTTTGACAAGGCGATCCAAAAAAGTAGGAAGGAGCATGTACCCGCTTTGATTCATGTGGAAGAGTGCACGCAGCCGCAGGGGCATTCGACGTCTGGTTCGCACCAGCGGTACAAGGACAAAGCTCGATTGCAATGGGAGATTGATGCCGATGGGATTGCCAAGATGGGTGATTGGATGGTGGCTCAAAAGTATTTGACCAAAGCAAGAGTTGAAGAAATGAAAGCGGATGCTAAGAAATATGTCCGCCAAAATAGAGATATTGCTTGGAATAATGTCTATCAGCCTACCAAAGAAGCTTTTGAATGGGTGAAGGAACATGCCAATATTTTGGCGCAAGCCTATCCAGAAAATAGTAAGTTGCAAGCTATTGTCGCCAAAACGGTTAAGCTTTTTCAGCCCGAATGGCATGAGATATTGAGTGAAGTCCGCCAAATGATTTTTGCTTTGGCTGGTCAAACAGACTCCACTAAGGAGACTTTAGAAAATTGGCTCGGCGAGCAATACGCATCTGGCAAAAAAGATTATGATACGCATTTGTATAGTGAGTTTGAAGATTCGGCCTTAAAAGTAGCGTATGTGCCAGCGGTGTATTCGGAGCAATCAAAGATAAAAAGTGGATTTGAGATCTTGCAAGCCAATTTTGATGCTTTATTTCAAAAATACCCTAATTTATTGGCTTTTGGAGAAGATACAGGGCATATCGGTGGGGTGAATCAAGGGATGGCTGGTTTGCAGGCCAAACACGGGATTGAGCGGGTGTTTGATACAGGGATTCGCGAATGGACGATTATCGGTCAGGCGATAGGTTTGTCGATGCGTGGGTTTAGACCTATAGCGGAGATTCAATATTTGGATTATTTGTTGTATGCGATGTCGCCGTTGTCGGATGATTTGGCGACGATACGGTATCGCTCTAATGGGCAACAAACAGCACCTGCAATTATTAGGACACGTGGCCATCGCTTGGAAGGGATTTGGCACTCTGGCTCACCGATGGGTATGTTGGTGAATTCTATGCGGGGGATTTATGTGTGTGTGCCGCGCAATATGACCCAAGCGGCAGGTTTTTACAATACGTTATTGCAAAGTAAGGATCCTGCTATCGTTATCGAAGTCTTGAATGGCTACCGTCTCAAAGAGAAGATGCCAGATAATATCGGAGCATATACGGTGCCTTTGGGCGTGCCTGAAATCTTGCAAGAAGGGAGTGATATTACTTTGGTCACTTATGGGCCATTGGTGCGATATGCGCAAGAAGCTTTGGGCGTGTTATCGGAATTAGGAATTAGTGTAGAATTAATTGATATTCAGACACTTTTGCCTTTTGATTTGCCACAAATTATAGTGCAATCTTTACAAAAAACGAATCGAATTATTTTTGTGGATGAAGACTTGCCAAGTGGGGGGGCAGCCTACATGATGCGGGAAGTGTTGGACGTACAAGGTGGCTATCAATATTTGGATTCAAAACCTATTTGCCTTTCGGCGAAAGCCCATCGTCCACCTTACGGAAGTCGTGGTGATTATTTTACCAAACCCAATACTGAAGACATTATTGTGGCTATAAGTAACGTAATGCACGAGTATAATCCAACAAAATATCCTAAGTTGAAGGAATTTTAGGGCGTTTATTCGGAAACATCAAAAAAACGTCGTAACATTGCGGAAAATTAAAGCACATTGTCAGACAGCATTGTAATCATACCTACGTACAACGAGAAAGAGAATATCGAAACGATAATCCGAAAGGTATACTCCTTGACTAAGGACTTTCACATATTGGTTGTGGATGATGGCTCGCCTGATGGTACTGCTCAGATAGTCAAAGACCTACAAAAAGAATTTAAGGGGCAGCTCCATATCGAAGAGCGAACAGGTAAGTTAGGTCTGGGCACGGCTTATATACATGGATTTAGGTGGAGTCTGTCGCATGGATATGATTATATTTTTGAGATGGATGCGGATTTTTCGCACAATCCAGAAGACTTGCCTAGATTGTATGATGCTTGCGCAAAAGGCGGTGGAGATATGTCTGTAGGGAGTCGATATACGAAAGGTGGGAAGGTGAAGAATTGGCCGTTTGATCGGATATTTTTGTCGTATGGAGCGTCTATCTATGTTCGGATGATTACCTGGATGCCCGTCAAAGATCCGACGGCTGGATTTGTTTGTTATACTCGAAAAGTATTGGAGCATTTGGAGTTGGACAAAGTAAAGTTTGTAGGTTATGCCTTTCAGATAGAGATGAAGTTTAGCACTTGGTTTTCTGGATTTAAGATAAAGGAAGTACCTATTACCTTTATAGACAGGGAGTTAGGTGTGTCTAAGATGAATACTTCTATAGTAAAAGAAGCCATACTAGGCGTCATAGATTTGAGATGGCGGAGTTGGTTTAAGTCAAACACTTTTCCAGGGCACAAGCTGTAGTCCTGAATCAATTTTTACCATTCATTATGCGTCTAAACTTTTTGTTTTTATCCTTGTCTCTGCTTTTTGGGGTAGGTTGCAAGACATCTTCTTCTTCGCTTGCGCAAAAAAATCACCAAGTTGTTATTACTGCTCGAGGCCAAGCGGTTCGTTTTGTCGGCAGAGTGGATAGCTCTGATGCTGATTTTGTCAAAATCTTTTGGCCTGGCACCGCGATACATTTTCGTTTTTCCGGAAGGAGTGCAAGCGTCCAATTGAAAGACCAAAAAGGAGAAAATTATCTAAATGTAGTCGTGGATGGGGGAGAGCCTTCGGTCGTAAAATTGGATAGCTTAAAACATTGGTACGAACTCGCTACCGATTTGTCGAAAGAGGATCATACGATTTCTATCTATAAACGCTCGGAATGGGATCATGGAGCCATAGATATTTTTAATTTTCGCACTAGCGGACAGTTTTTGGAAAAGCCAAAGTCTCCCGGTCGTTTGATTGAGTTTTTTGGCAATTCAATAACAACAGGATATGCCAACCAAGATTTTTCAGGAGAAGATAAGCCCGATGGCATGAAGACCAATAATTATACGGCTTATGCGGCTATGACGGCACGTGCGTTGGATGCAGATATGATATGTACGGCAAAGGCAGGTATTGGGGTATTGGTGAGTTGGTTTCCGTTGATAATGCCCGAAATGTATGACCGTTTGGATCCAAGGGATTCTACTAGCCGTTGGGATTTTGCGCAAGCGACGCCTGATATTGTTGTGATTAATTTATTTCAGAATGATTCTTGGTTGGTCGAAAAGCCTGATTATGTGGAGTTTAAGCACCGTTTTGGTACAAAAAGACCAGCCGAAACAGAAATCGTCTCTGCCTACAAGTCTTTCTTGCAGTCTGTCCGTAAGGCTTATCCTTCTACTCCAATTATTTGTACGCTCGGAAATATGGACGCAACGCAAACGGGCTCGTTGTGGCCTGGGTATGTCCAAAAAGCTGTAGAACAGATGCATGATACCCAAATCCAAACTTTATTCTTCCCTTACAAAGGCTCTGCTGGTCACCCGCATCCTAAAGATCATCAGAAAATGGCGGATTTGTTGGTGCCTAAGATACGGGCTGTGATGGGGTGGTAGGAACGGCTGCGCCGTTTTGGTCTTTGGTGCGCTCGCTGTTGGTGCGGGCTTCGCCCTTTTGGTCTTTGGTGGCTTTCCTTTTTTTTAGAGCTGGTGGATATTGAGCCGAATGGGCTTTCGTCTGCCTGGCAATGGGGTTGCTAGATTTCGGGATCGTGGGATGTTGAGACGAACGGCCGTTCGTCTGTACAGCAATTTGGAGCTGATGGGTATTGAGACCGATAAGATTAAAATCCGGCAAAAGCGGATGCGATTTCGTCCAAAATACCAAAAAGCCCGTCCAAACTATCTTCCGTTACTAGTCGATGGCGATAGGGTTTTATGCCCGGGTATCCTTTAAAATAATTGGTATAATGGCGTCTAGTTTCTAGTATTCCAAGCCGTTCACCTTTCCATTCGGTCGCCATTTTTAGTAGTCGTTTGGCGGCGGTGACTCGTTCTTCAATGGTGGGTGGCTGGAGCAATTCGCCTGTTTGTTGAAAGTGTTTGATTTCTCTAAAAATCCAAGGGTTGCCGATAGAAGCCCGCCCAATCATAATGCCATCTACTCCGTATCTTTCTTTGTATTCGACGGCTTTTTGGGGCGAATTGATGTCTCCATTGCCAAAGACAGGAATGTGCATGCGTGGATTTTCTTTGACTTTGGCAATGAGTGACCAATCGGCTTCGCCTTTGTACATTTGTTTGCGCGTGCGTCCATGTATAGAAATAGCTGCAATGCCCACATCTTGGAGCATTTCGGCGACTTCAACGATGGGCTTATTTGACTCATCCCATCCTAATCTAGTTTTTACGGTAACGGGTAAGGAGCTTGTTTTGACGATGGCTTCCGCTAGTTTGATCATCAACGGAATATCGCGCAATATACCGGCTCCCATTCCTTTGGAAGTGACTTTTTTGACGGGACAGCCGAAATTGATGTCTAAAACATCGGGTTTGATTTCTTCAATTATTTCAGTGGCTCTAATCATGGACGATAGTTCTGCCCCAAATATTTGAATGCCGATGGGTCTTTCCGCTTCCGCAAAATCCAGCTTAATGGTACTTTTGACGGCATCACGTATCAATCCTTCCACAGAAATAAACTCCGTGTACATCATATCTGCCCCTTGTTCCTTGCACAATACACGGAAAGGGGGATCGCTTACATCTTCCATCGGCGCCAATAATAGGGGGAAATCCCCTAGGTCTATGTCTCTAATTTTTGTCATTGCGGGCAAAGATACGGGCTTTTTCATGAAGTTGAAACGTAAGTAAATGAAGTCTATAAAGTGGAATAGTGCTAACTTTGACTGCCAAACTATATATAATTTTCCAAAATGATAGCCCACTACAAACGGCGAAGAACCTATTTCTTTCGTGTGTAAATTTCTTGTAATGGTCGATAAAATAGAACGTTTCGTGTAATAAAAACCGTATTTCATCAAGAAACAGCTAATATGCAGTCCAAAGCGAATAGCTATTTATAACAATCAGTGTGATTGGAAAATCACCACTCCTTGAGTTTATCTAACTATTCAGCACAAGTTTTTTAACAGTTTGAAAATCAACCAGTTAGGAGCATGTGATATTTTTTTCTAATTAAAACAAAAGAAAATGGGACAGGTAATTTTATTAGCAGTATTTCTGATAGGCGTATTGATTATTTCAGGATTCAAAATTGATAAGGAATATCAACGGAGCGTTATTTTTCGGCTGGGTCGATTCGCAGGGGTCAAAGGGCCTGGTCTTTATTGGATTATTCCTTTCGTGGACACACGGCGTCGAATTGATATGCGAACGATGACGGTGGATATCGAGAGTCAAGAAACAGTGACCAAGGATAGTGTAACGATACGTGTAAATGCGGTGCTTTATTTTCGAATTACGCAGCCAGAAAAAGCAGTAATTGAAGTAGTTGATTTTGGTAATGCCACCTATCAAGCAGCTTTGACAGCCTTACGGAATGTGATAGGGCAGCATAATTTGGATGAAACCCTGAAGGATAGAGAGACCATTAATTTGGCCATCAAGGAGATTGTAGAAGAGATTACAGGGCAATGGGGCTTAGCGGTTGATTATATTGAGATGAAAGACGTAGAAATACCAGAAAGTATGCAACGTGCCATGGCCAAAGAAGCAGAAGCCATTAGGGAAAAACGGTCTAGAATAATCAAGGCTGAAGGTGAGTTTGATGCTTCCATGAAATTGAAAGATGCCGCTCAATTTATTGAAGAAAATCCCGCTGCGCTCGAATTGCGGCGGATGCAGATGATATCCGAAGTCGGAGCCGAACAAAATACGACGACCATTATCTTGATGCCTTCTGATTTTGTGACCATGGCCAAGAGTATTGGCGAAGGGCTCAATATTACGTTGAAAAATGAATAGCTTAGGTTGTTTACCAAATTATTGAGCTTTCTCCCAGTGGACTCAATTATTTATTTTGTGTACATAGACGGTTATCCAATGCGCAAGCCATTGGATACTGTTTTGTTTGGCGCAAGCAAAGTTACATCGTCACCATCTACCGCACCCAGTACTAGGCATTCGCTCATGATATTAGCGATTTGTTTAGGTGGAAAATTGACCACGGCGATAATTTGTTGTCCGATTAACTCGTCTGGCTTATAAAGGGTCGTGATTTGTGCAGAAGATTTGCGCAAGCCTAGAGAACCAAAGTCGATGGTCAGAATATAAGCTGGTTTTCTTGCTTTCGCAAATGGGATGGCTTCCTTAATAGTGCCAACTCTCATTTCTACTTTCGTAAAATCTGCCCAAGTGATTTGATGTTGCATACTTTTCTTACAAAGATAGGTTGCTGGTCGCAATAATTCGATAAAAAATCGTAACTGTTTAGGTGCCCCTATTTTTAGGCAGAAAATAGGTATTTTATGGCAAAAATGTGCGGGTGCCTAAACAGTTACAAAAAATCTAATGTAATCTACTTCACACAGTAATGGGGTGATAATGCTTAGGTTTGTCCTTCAAAATAAGAAGTTATGAAAAAGATTTGGATTTTGGTTTTGCTTGTCGGATTGCAGCATTTTGTGTATGCTCAAAAGCTGGTAGGAGTCGGTAAGTTGATACAAGGTGGGGTGTCTGATGGAGAGAAGCTCTTGGATGCTTATTTGTTGCCACTAAATCGTGCGATGATTGTTGGAATGAATAATTCGGGTTTTAATGGAGCCTATGAAGAAGAAGCCGAACATCGTTTTACGCTTTCGCTAAATATGTCGCTGATTTCTATTCCTGGAGCGGATAAAAGGTTCAATGTCAATGATTTGCATCTGGAGTCGGTAGAGCCTGAAGATAGTAAGAATGGGATGGCACAGACGGCTTTTGGGGACTCTACTTCGATTAAATTAGTGTCAAAATATGGAGTGGGCAGCCTTCGCTACTTTTCCATTAATACGCTAGAAGGTAGTGAACAGAATGCGATGCCTTTGCCTTACTTGAATGGTAGCTTTCGCTTGAATAATGGGACATTTGGCGTGCAGGTAATTCCCCTGGTAATTATTCCAGAATCAGATATAAGAGTCTGGATGGTCGGTGCTAATTTTTATGAAAATATGGAAGGAATCTTGCCTTTTATGGAGAATTTGCCTTTTGATGTGCATTTGGGTGGGGGGCTTTTCCTATTTAATGGGCATTCGGATTTGGATGTAAAGCCAGATGACGTAAAAGTAAATCTGCCTATCACCAATGATACCGAAGGCCCTTATGATAATCAAGAGTTATTTATTGGATATACTGGCTTTTATGGTTCGGCTTATGCGACGATGAAACTGAATGTTTTTACGCCGTTTGTTGGGGTCGGATTTAATGCGGGAGCTTCTTCATTTGATATCAAGGGGACTTATCCTGTTTATGCGAAGACGCCAGGTAGCTTTGTTGGGGTGCGAGCAGAAGATATCGAAAATCCTGTGTCGAGTAATGAGAATTATGCAAGAATAAAATTTGAAGCAGGAGGACGTTTTGATTTTGGTCGCTTTTTTGCGCAAGCTAGCTATACGTTGGCGAATTATGGAGGATTAGGGGGGAGTGTGGGGCTTCGGTTTTAGTTGCTTCCGCCTGCGGTTTTTGGTTTCACGCAACGTCGCAACGGCGCAACGTGGCTGCCGCCTGAGACATTTTTTTTTATATATCGTAGTATTGTTGTTGCCTGTGATTTTTGGTTTCACGCAACGTCGCAATGGCGCAACGTGGCTGCCACCTGAGACATTTTTTTATATATCGTAGTTCTCTTCTATAATAAATAATTTTTGTATATTGTGTTTTTTTATGTATTAATGCATTTGTTATGAAGGAATTTAAGGTTGTACCGTTTACACCAGTACATAATACCAAAGGTCAAACTTCATTAAAAGAAGTAGCCTTTCAATTGGATGACTATTTTACAAAAGCAGCCCAAAAAGGGTGGCAGTATGAAAGGATAGAGACAATTAGAAGTCACGTTCCAGCAAAAGGAGGTTGTTTTGGCTTCTTCAATGATCCTGCCTATGATATGTCCAATCATTTTATAGTTTTTTCAAGAGAATTATGAAATACCTTTTGTTGGTTTTGATAAGATTGTATTGGTTAGTTCCTAGTAAGTCACGGAATAGGTGCTTATTTAAGGAGTTCTGTTGTAGGCATGTATTTCGTGTCACTAGTACGAATGGATTTAAAGCTGGAATCAAGGCACTGAAGTTTCGATTCCGTACTTTTCGTCCAACATACAAGTTGTTGGCTGTTGGACGACAAAGCGTTTTGTTATGTAAAAATGGACATTTAATTGATGCAGCTAATATGGCAAATTGGCTAAAAAAGAAAGAGCAAGAAGTCGATTTGGAAAAATTGTAATGGCCAGCATCCGAAGGTTACTCAGTAAATTGGGATTCTAAGTACCAAAATTTGAGTTAAAACACAAAAAAAAGCGGCACCCAAAGGGCGCCGCTTTTTCATTTAGCGCAAGCAAAAATTACTCGCCGTGGAGCTTCGCTTTTTTCGCAAGAAGAGCAGCATCGTCTTCAACGTGTTCTTCGTCAGGAACACAACAATCCACTGGGCAAACTGCAGCACATTGTGGCTCATCATGAAAACCTTTACATTCCGTACACTTATCTGCTACGATGTAGTAGAATTCGTCAGATTGTGGTTCATGTTTTTCGTCAACATCCATTGCGGTACCATCCGCAAACGCCCACTCTTCATCTGGTTCGTAGATGGCGTTGTTAGGACATTCAGAAATACAAGCATCGCAGTTGATGCAATCGTCTGTTATTTTTATGGCCATTTTCTTAAAGTTTTAGTGTGTAATAGATTAGCAAACGCAAGGTTAGGTGATTTGTTTGAAAAGAAAAAATATGAACTAAATTTATTTGTTTTTTAGAATTAGTCTAAATTGCAGTTTTATCGACAAATAGCGACTTAATTGTGGTTATGTGTGATATTTATTCTAAATTTGCCGTGCTTTTGCGGGGTTTTACCGTATAGAAGTATTTGACCAGTTGGACTAACAGTTGGACTAATTTAAATTTGCATTAATTATGTGTTTTTAGGATGCATAATTAATTGATAGACAAAAACTTGAATCATGAGTAATAATTTTTCTCAAAAGTCTTCAAGTGAGTTGGATTCCGTCGTTATTCGCTTTGCGGGTGACTCAGGAGATGGGATGCAGCTGACAGGGACACAATTTGCGGATACTTCAGCCCTAATGGGAAATGATATCGCAACTTTTCCTAACTATCCATCTGAGATAAGAGCCCCGCAAGGTAGTTTGTTTGGTGTATCTGGATTTCAAGTACAAGTAGCTAGTCAAGACATATCCACTCCTGGAGATGACTTAGATATGCTTGTAGCGATGAATCCTGCGGCGTTGAAGACGAATTTGCCCGATTTGGCGCCAGGCAAGATGCTTTTGGTTGATACGGATGCTTTTACGCCCAAAAACTTAAAGAAAGCAGGGTATGAGACCAATCCATTAGAAGATGGAAGTCTTGAGCCTTATCGCTTAATTGCTGCTCCGATGACGTCTAGCACGAAGGCAGCCCTTTTGGATTTGGGAATGGACACTAAATCAATGGACCGAAGTAAGAATATGTTTACTTTGGGGATGATTTATTGGATTTATGGGCGTAGCATGGATCATACGATTGAGTTTTTTCAAAAGAAATTTAAGAAGAAGCCGATTGTCATAGAAGCCAATACGCGTGCTTTGAAGGCAGGTAATGTATATGCGGAAAACCTTGAATTAATCGCTACTACTTATCAGGTGAGACCTGCACAGCTAAAAAAAGGCAAGTATCGCATCATCATGGGTAATCAGGCGACTGCTTGGGGATTCATTGCGGCAGCGAAAAAAGCTAATAAAGAATTATTTTTGGGGTCTTACCCGATTACTCCTGCTTCGGATATTTTGCATGAATTAGTGAAGCATCCAGAGTTTAGAGTAAAGTCATTTCAAGCGGAAGACGAGATAGCAGGAGTTGCTTCCACTATTGGGGCATCATTTGCAGGAGATTTGGCGATTACCACGACATCAGGTCCTGGGCTTGCGCTAAAAGGCGAAGCGATTGGCTTGGCGATGATTACAGAAATGCCAATGGTCATCGTAAATGTCCAACGTGGCGGACCTTCTACAGGGATGCCTACCAAAACAGAGCAATCTGATTTGATGCAAGCGATGTACGGTCGTAATGGAGAAAGCCCTGTGATTGTGGTGGCAGCGCATTCGCCTTCGCATTGTTTTGATATGGCGTTTGAAGCTTCTAAATTGGCTTTGGAACACATGACTCCCGTTATTTTGATGACGGATGGATATATCGCTAATGGATCCGAGCCTTGGTTGATTAAGAAATTGGCAGATTTGCCAACGATAACTACAAACATAGCCAAAAATCCTGAAGGTTGGACACCTTATACAAGGGACAAGGACTCTTTGGCTCGAGAATGGGCTTATCCAGGTATGGAAGGTTTTGAGCATAGAGTAGGTGGACTTGAAAAAAATGTCCAAACGGGTAATGTTAATATGCAACCCATGAACCATGAAGAAATGGTGAAGTTGAGAGCAGAAAAAGTAAAACGCGTCGAAAATTATATCCCGGACCTAGAAGTCGAAGGGGCTCAAGAAGGTGATTTGTTGGTCGTAGGATGGGGGGGCACTTATGGCGCTTTGCATACAGCGGTTCAGAGTGCTTTTGGTGTAGGCAAAAAAGTGGGTTTGGCTCATTTTAATTACATCAATCCGATGCCAAAGAATACGGCTGAAGTTTTGAAGAAATTTAAGAAAATTGTAGTCTGTGAATTGAATGCCGGGCAGTTTTATAAAATCTTACTGGCTGAACACCCTGGTCATAACTACTTCAAATACAACAAAGTACAAGGTCTGCCTTTTACCATCCAAGAATTGATGAATCGCTTTGACCAAGTAATTGCTGCCGAAAAAGTAGTGAACGTTTAACTTTTGGATCACCTTAAAAACTTAATAAAATGACAGACGTCAAAAAATATACATTCAAAGATTTTGCCAGTGATCAGGAAGTTCGTTGGTGTCCAGGTTGTGATGATTACGTCATCCTGCGTGCGGTTCAAAAAGCACTTCCAGAAATTGGACGCAAAAAAGAAGATGTAGTCTTTATCTCTGGGATCGGCTGTTCTTCTCGTTTCCCTTACTACATGAATACGTATGGTGTTCATAGTATTCATGGTCGTGCTGCCGCCGTGGCAACAGGTACTAAGCTGGCTAATCCAGATTTAAGTGTTTGGGTTATTACAGGGGATGGAGATGCCTTGGCGATTGGGGGTAACCATACTATTCATGCGATACGTCGGAATGTGGATATGAACGTAATCTTGTTTAATAATGAGATTTATGGTTTAACGAAAGGGCAGTTTTCACCTACGTCTTTATTGGGACAAAAAACAAAGACTTCTCCTTTCGGAAATACTCAACCACCTTTTAATCCTGGAGAATTAGCCATAGGAGCGCATGCGCGGTTTTTCGCAAGAATCTCTGGTAATAAGCCTAAAGAATTGAGCGCAATGTTTATTCAGGCGGAGCAGTTTAAGGGGCTTTCTTTTATTGAAGTGCTCCAAAATTGTGTCATCTTTAATGATGGGGCTTTTGATAAGTTTAACAGCAAAGAAACCCGTCCTGATAATCAAGTCTATGTAGAACATGGCAAAAAGATGATTTTTGGGCATGATAATAATAAAGGCTTGCGCCTAAATGGACTAAAATTGGAAGTAGTGACTATCGGTGAAAATGGAGTTACGGAAGACGATATTTTGGTGCATGATGCACACGAACCAGATCCAACGTTGCACTTTATGTTGACTAGGATGGAAAATCCAATTGTCACGGGTGTTATTAGAGCAGTGGAAGATATGTCTTTTGATGAGCGATTTGTTGGGCAAATGGAAGAACGAATTGCCGCAGGAAAAGGAGTTACTTTTGATAGTTTAGTGGAATCTGGCGAAACATACACGTTATAGGATTTGGGGCAAACACATGGCTTCTGCTTGGTGTTTGCCCCCAAAATCTGTAGAATAAATCAAAACACGGCACTGTCCCTAAAGGCAGTCGCCCCAAAACAAGAGAGATGGGAGCAGAAGCAATTCTAGTATTTTTCATTGCGGGTATTGTGCTCGTAGGTGGTGGCGCCTTAGCATCCAAGCTGCTTTCGCCAAAAAGTACCAACAAAGATAAATGGGAGCCCTACGAAAGTGGGATGAAAACCATTGGTCCGACTTGGGTTCAATTTAAGGTCGGATATTTTCTTATCGCCATTCTTTTCTTGATATTTGATGTGGAGACTATTTTCTTGGTGCCGTGGGCAGTGGTGATGAAGCACGTTGGGCTGGTTGGTTTTGTGGAAATTGTCATTTTTATTGTAATTTTGGGTTTAGGCTTGATTTACGCATACAAAAAAGGAGCATTCAAATGGGAATGAAAGAAGATTTGGGACCAGACTTTCCAGGGAAAGTTATTCCCGCAGGAAACGGGGGGAATATTGTGGTTACTTCGTTAGATGCTATTGTCAACTGGGGCAGATCTAATTCACTTTGGCCGTTGTATTTTGGTACTAGTTGTTGTGCTATCGAGATGATGCAAACTGGTGCGGCTAAACACGATTGGGCTAGATTTGGGATGGAAGTCGCAAGACCGACTCCTAGACAAGCCGATGTGATCATCATTGCGGGGACGATTGTCAATAAAATGGCGCCTGTACTGCGTAGGTTGTATGACCAAATGGCGGAGCCAAAGTATGTGGTCGCTATGGGTGCTTGCGCCATATCGGGTGGTCCTTTTTTCTATAATTCCTATTCGGTGGTCAAGGGAGCGGATCATGTGATTCCGGTGGATGTATATATTCCAGGCTGTCCACCCCGTCCAGAAGCCTTATTGGAAGGAATGATAATGTTGCAAAAGAAAATCAGAGCCACCAATAACAAAACAAAAGTAAACCCAATTGATGGATTTGACGAAGGCAAAACGTAAAGACGAACGCCAGTTCATCCCCGTAGAGCCGAACGGCCGTTCGGCTTCGTGAGCAAGAAAAAGATTCTTGGCAATGATAGAAAAGCGGGGAGAAAGGTACAAAACGCAGAGACGAACGGCCGTTCGTCAGTTAGGCAATAGCCCCCCAAAAAAGCGAGCACCAAGAAAACAAAAACAAAGATGAAAAACGAAAACATAAAAGCAATCATCCAGTCCTGGGCACCAGACCTAGAATTTACGGAAGACTCGAAGGAATATGTGACCGTTGTCGTTCCACGCGAGCATTTGCGGGATTTTTTGCGCAAGCTAAGAGACGATGAGCAGACGCAATTGGACTACATGTTTTGTTTGACAGGAGTGGATTATCCCAAGTATTTAGAGATTATCTATCATTTGGAATCGACTACTTTGGGTTTGGTTTTGGTGGTGAAAGTGCGTACGGAAGATAGAGAAGAAAATTGTGTAATAGACACAGTATCAGATCTTTATCGTACGGCAGAGTTGAATGAAAGAGAAATTTTTGATTTGTTGGGCGTACGTTTTGAAGGGCATCCCGACTTGAGAAGATTATTTTTGACGGAGGATTGGGTAGGCTATCCCTTGCGGAAAGATTACGTTGATCCCGTTAATATTGTGAATCGTTAAAATAGAGAATCCATGAGACAAGAAGAGCTAACGATTCGTCCCCAAGGAAAGACAGAAGAGTATTTTATCAACATGGGGCCGCAGCATCCTGCGACACATGGGGTGTTAAGATTGCTATTGACTTTGGATGGTGAAATTGTCAAGAAGGTAGATCCTGATTTAGGGTACATTCATCGGTCTATCGAAAAAATGACCGAGCATGATACGTACCGCCAAATCGTACATTTGACGGATCGGATGGATTATTTATCTGCTCATATTAACAATGAAGCGGTATGTTTGGCAGTAGAAAAAGGACTAGAAATTGAAGTGTCTGACCGTGTCAAAGTGGTGCGAACCATCATGGCAGAATTAACTAGACTATCATCGCACATGCTGTGGTGGGGGGTGACGGGTATGGATACGGGAGCATTGACGACCTTCATGTATGCGTTTCGTGACCGAGAAATGATTAATGATATTTTTGAAGAAACCTGTGGGGCAAGATTGACGATGAATTATTTTGTGCCTGGTGGTATGATGTGGGATATTCATCCTAATTTTCAAAAACGTGTAAAGGCATTTTTGGCTCATTTTAAGACGAAACTACCAGAGTATGATTTGCTCCTTTCGGACAATGTGATTTTTCGGAAACGGACAGAAGGTATTGGATTTTTATCGAAAGAGGATGCGATCTCTTATGGAGTGACAGGGCCGGGAGCTAGGGCATCTGGTGTCCATTGTGATATCCGAAAGAAACAACCGTATTCTGCGTATGATCGGGTCGAGTTTAAGGAGATAATTGGGACGGTTGGCGATACTTTTGATAGATACAGAATGCGGATTTTGGAGATGTGGGAGTCCATGCATATCATCGAGCAATTGATTGATAATATTCCGGAAGGGGAGATTTTAGAAAAGACAAAAGCGGTGATAAAGTTACCCAAAGGGGAGTTTTATCAGCGTGTGGAGACGGCGCGTGGAGAGTTGGGGGTGAATATCATCAGTGATGGTAAGAAAAGTCCATATCGGATGCATTTCCGTTCGCCAGGATTTGCTAACTTGTCGGTTATAGACCATGTAGCGCGTGGCTGGAAAGTAGGAGATTTGGTGGCGATAATGGCGACGTTTGACTTTGTGATTCCAGATATTGATCGCTAGTAGAGCCGAACGGCCGTTCGGCTACGTGGGCAAGAAAAAAGAATCTTGTCAAAGATAAAATAGCGGGGAAATGGCCCGTTCGGCTACGTGGGCAAGAAAAAAGATTCTTGTCAATGATATAATAGCGGGGAAATGGCCGTTCGGCTACGTGGGCAAGAAAAAAGAATCTTGTCAAAGATAAAATAGCGGGGAAAAAGGAGAAAACACAAAACCGGACAAAGGTTCGAATGCAATGGATAGAAGTTCATTGTCCAGTACAAAAGAAAAAATAAAAATAAGCCTATGTACGACTTTACAGGCATGATTCAAGGTATTAATAATTGGCTGCATAGCATTATGCCCGACACAGCTGCCACTGTTACGGGGTGGGTTTTAGTGGGAGCGGTCTATCTAGGGATATTTGCCATATTAGGTTTGGTTTTAGTCCTAGCGGAGAGAAAGATAGCGGCCTTTTTTCAGTTGCGTTTGGGACCGAATAGGATTGGGCCTTGGGGCATATTTCAGACGGTGGCAGATGCGATAAAATTATTGTTAAAGGAGCCCGTTGGGACAACTCGAGCTGATTCATTTTTGTATAATTTGGCTCCTTATTTTGTGATTATATCGGCGTTGTTGTCGATGTCCGTGTTGCCTTTTGCGAAAGGGCTACAAGCGTTTGATATTGATATTGGGGTCTTTTTTGTCATAGCGATGTCTTCCTTAGGAGTGATGGGGATATTGTTAGGTGGCTGGGCGAGTAACAATAAATATGCATTGCTTGGAGCGATGCGTTCTGGGGCGCAAATGATTAGCTATGAGCTGTCGGTAGGGTTGTCGATATTGACGATTGTGTTGATGGCTGGTAGTTTACAGATGTCGGAGATTGTGGAAGCGCAACGGGATTATTGGTTTATTTTCAAAGGACATATTCCGGCGATTATAGCCTTTATGATATTTGTGATAGCGGGGACAGCGGAGACGAACCGTACGCCTTTTGATTTGACGGAGGCGGAGTCAGAGTTAGGAGCGGGTTTTCATACGGAGTATTCGGGATTAAAATTTGCCTTTTTCTTCCTTTCGGAATTTGTGAATATGTTTATCATATCTGCGATGGCGGCCATTATCTTTTTGGGAGGTTGGATGCCTTTCCATTTAGGCGGGTTGGAAGGCTTTAATCATGTGATGGACTTTATACCACCGATATTTTGGTTTTTGGGCAAAGTGGCGTTCATGATATTTTTGATAATGTGGTTTAGGTGGACTTTTCCGAGATTGCGGATTGACCAACTGTTGAAGTTAGAGTGGAAGTATTTGCTTCCGCTAAATTTGATGAATATCCTGTTGATGGCATTTCTGGTGTTGATGGGATGGCATTTGTAGTAGAGCCGAACGGCCGTTCGGCTTCGTGAGCAAGAATAAAGGTTCTTGTCAATGATAGAAAAGCGGGGAAACGGCCGTTCGGCTTCGTGAGCAAGAATAAAGATTCTTGTCAATGATAGAATAGCGGGGAAACGGCCGTTCGGCTTCGTGAGCAAGAATAAAGATTCTTGTCAATGATAGAATAGCGGGGAAACGGCCGTTCGGCTTCGTGAGCAAGAATAAAGGTTCT
>CAMZKG010000209.1 GCA_947311105.1 uncultured Saprospiraceae bacterium | reverse complement strand
GTTGATTTTTAACAGCAATACAGGTGAGCTAGTCGCTAAATATAAAGTGGACGCAACAGGAGTAAGCCATCTGGCAGATTTGACAGGATTAGGCAATGGCTCTTATTATATCCGCCTAGAAGGGGATAACTTATCGCCATTGTCGGGGCAATTTGTGAAAACGACAGAATAGAGACAATAGTCTAGATAGGAGCCGAATATGCCTTTTGGGGTGTATTTGGCTTTTTTTTTTGGTGTTATCTTGCTACACCGATACACCGATATACCTTTACACCCTGTATATACCTTCACACCGTTATACCATCAAATACAATCCATAGAAGTATAGTCCAGATCCTACAAATCCCCTAATTGGGGTCGCACCACCAAGTCTTCCACGACAGAAGAAGGGCCTAGCTGCCAACAGGCAACAATCATCGACGCAATGTCTTCGGCAGGCATTAGGCGTTCATAGGGCGGTAAGTTATCGCCTTGCCAGGAGTTGGACCATGTTGCGCCAGGCATGACAGAAGTGACTTTGATGTATTGTTTTTTGAGTTCTTCGCGTAGGACTTTGGAAAATCCCAGCATAGCAAATTTGGAAATGGTGTAGCTACCACCACCGGGGTATGCCATAAGGCTGGCAATGGACGCCATATTAAAAATGTGCCCATGTTTGGGGATGTCACCAACCAATTCTCGCGTCAAATAATAGGCACTATACAAATTGGTCTCTATTTGTGACTCTAGCGTACCATCTGGCTCTGACAAAATATCACCCGAAATAAATACCCCTGTGTTGTTGACTAAGACATCTACTTTCGTAAAAGATTTTTTTACAAATTGGGCAAATGCTTTTACACGAGCCACTTTGCTCAAATCAGCCGCAAAAACAATCACTTTGGAAGTAGGGTAATTTTTTGCGAAAGCATCTACCAAGCTATCCAAATCGTCTTGATTTCTGGAACAAATCGCCAGGTCAAACCCAATTTTTGCGAAAGCATGGGCAATGGCAAGCCCAATACCCTTAGTCGCTCCAGAAATAACAACCGTTTTGTTCATAATTCCTTTATTTTCAACATCTATACACAGACGATTTGGTTTGGAAAATTTGGCGTAGAATGACTTGTATAATCAATTTGTTCCGTGTATAACATCAACCGAATATAAAAAGTTGCCCTAAAAAATTGGTATTCTTGTCGTTTTTGAACCACAAAGCCAATAAATACGTTTGAAAACCTTATAGTTTAGAAGAATTAGTAATACTTTTGGCATTCTAAAAGAAAGAACCTTATGCTCTGGAGACTTCCCTATCACTTTGGTCGGTATTTAATGATGCTTTGGCAGGCCTTTTCAGTACCCGAAAATTATCGGATGTACTGGAAGGAGACCGTCCGGCAAATGTACGATATAGGTATAGGCTCTTTGGTTATTGTTGCGTTGATTTCTGTGTTTATTGGGGCGGTATCTGGGTTGCAATTTGTGTATCAGTTGGATGGGCAGTTGATTCCGATGTATTATATCGGTTATATTGTGCGGGATTTAGCGATAATTGAATTATCTCCAACCTTCACGAATTTAGTCCTTTCGGGAAAAGTAGGCTCCAATATGACTTCAGAAATTGGTGGGATGCGCCAAAAAGAGCATATCGATGCCATGGAAATTATGGGCTTAAATACAGCCGCTTATTTGGTCTTGCCTAGGACTATTGCGGCTTTGGCTGTCATTCCACTACTAGTGGCAGTGTCGGCTATTTTGGCAATTGCTGGGGGGTATGTCGCCACCGTATTGCCTGGAGAATTAAGCCATACGGACTATGTGCGTGGGTTACGGACATTTTATAATCCATATAACATCCAGATGATGTTTGTCAAGTCCTATGTTTTTGCGTTTATCCTATCAACCGTGAGTTGTTATCAAGGGTATTATGTAAAAAGTGGTAGCGTCAACCTTGGAAAAGCGAGTACACAAGCCGTGGTGTATAGTAATATTTTAATTCTTTTGGCAGACTACCTGCTAGTGGTACTCCTAACAAGCGACTAATGGTTAGAATTGAAGACATATACAAAAGTTTTGGAGACACCGAAGTCTTGAAAGGAATTTCGTTGACCTTTGAAAAAGGGAAAACCAATCTAATTATAGGACGTAGTGGTGCCGGAAAAACGGTCTTGCTAAAAACCTTGGTCGGCTTGATTATGCCTACTTCGGGCACGGTCTGGTATGACGATACTAACTTTACTCAATTGGACAAAAAATCTCTTCGGGAAGTAAGGATGAATATCGGTATGCTATTTCAAGGTTCCGCGTTGTTTGACTCGATGAATGTTGAAGAAAATATCCGTTTCCCGATGGACATGTTTAAAAAAATGACTCCAGGCGAAAAACAGAAACGGGTAGATTATTGCCTAGAAGTCGTCGGATTGGAAGGAGTTAATAAAAAATATCCGTCTGAGATTAGTGGAGGAATGAAAAAACGGGTGGGTATCGCTAGAGCAATCGTCCTTGACCCTGATTATTTATTTTGTGATGAACCCAACTCTGGGCTAGACCCCAAAACATCTTTATTGGTCGATGAATTGATTTTAGAGATTACCCGTAACAATAACACTACAACCATTATCAATACACATGACATGAACTCTGTTATGGGCATCGGGGAAAACATCGCCCTGTTGCACCAAGGAAAAGTCGCTTGGCAAGGCGATAAAGATCATATTATTGACTCTGATAATGAGCTTCTTCAGTCATTTATCTTTGCTTCTCCTTTCCTTAGAGAGCTGAAGGAAAAGGCTTATGGGCACTAGCCACTTTCTTAGGTAGTTTAAGTTTTTAGGCAAAGCTATATTTGTTGGCATTGTCAGCTTTTAGAAGAAGTTGGCTTAAGATAGCTTGTTCGTGCTTATCATTTTGGATTGGAATTGCCCCCAACTTAGCTACTCATTACTAGAACGATAGAGCCTATTTGCACAGAATTAACATTAAATAGCTTGGATTTTGGAGTGATTATCCTTATCTTTGGGTGTAAACATACTAACTATTGCCATGTTATTGCCCAAACCCCACGATTTGGCACTGATGGTTGGGTTGTCCTTTTTGAGCCTTCATAGCGCTGGACAAGAGCATTTTCCTGACTCATCACGTGTGAAAGTATCGATTACATCGCTTAATGAAAATTATTTAGAATTTTCTCCAGTTTACTATGATAGTGGTCTGCTGTTTGTGACTTCGCAAAAAAAGAACAAAAAAAACAGGCGATATTTTGATATTGCTTATGCCCCCATTTTAGAGAACGGCCTGCTTGGGCCTGCCACTTTATATCAAAAATTAAATACGAAGTACCACGAAGGACCTTTGTGTCTGAAAAATAATCTGAAAAGTGTTTTTATTACTCGAAGCATTCTTGAGCACGGAAAACCTGTCGTAGATTCTTTAGGGATTAATCGCTTAGGTATTTATGAAGTTAGCCTTGCGG
>CAMZKG010000208.1 GCA_947311105.1 uncultured Saprospiraceae bacterium | reverse complement strand
TCGGACGTTCATTTGCCTTCGGCGTTCATTTGTCCTTCGGACGTTCATTTGCCTTCGACGTTCATTTTGTCCTTCGGACGTTCATTTGCCTTCGGCGTTCATTTGTCCTTCGGACGTTCATTGTCCTTCGGACGTTCATTTGCCTTCGGCGTTCATTTTGTCCTTCGGACGTTCATTTGCCTTCGGCGTCCATTTTGTCCTTCGGACGTTCATGCACGACATACACACACGACAGGCACGCACACTTAAAACGTGCACTTCGTACCCATATTAACAGCAATTGCCCGCTGAATAACCATCTTGCACGCTCGTCCAAGCACTCACACGGAACCATCTCTCCCGCTGGCCGCTGGCGGGAAAAAAATTGCCATGAGTTCCACAAAAAAAGGAAAGTGGTTACTCAAATTTGGGGGGGGCCAAATCTCGCAAAAAAAAAGAAATCCAGCAAAAACTCCATCTAGCAATCAATTGAACAATTGCACGCTTGCACAAATCTTAACTAAGGTTTAAGAAACCACTAGTTTTAACCTATCTTCCTTAGATCTTTATCGATAGGGCTTTACCTTACCAAGGTTTCTCAAACCAACTACAACCGATGCAAATAAACATCTTTCCAAGGGCCCCCATCAAATACCTGGTCACAGCCATTAGCTTTTAATTGGGATAAGGCCTGGCTACTGCGATTGCCTGAGCGACAACAAAGGATGATGGGTTTGCTAAGACCTTTTAAACGGTCTGTTTGTTGGGCGATGGTCTCTAAAGGAATATTGATAGAGTAGGGCACATGTCCAGTATGAAACTCTTCGGGAGTTCTTACATCTACGATAGTGGCAGATTCTGATTTGATTAAATCGTGTAAACTCATGTCTAAAAATAATTGCAGGATCAAAAAAAAAATCGGAGACAATGGTCATCCGATTTTTTATAACATGATTACCGCAGTAATGTTGAGAAGCCTTGCAAGATTTCTGTTCGACCATCGGGCATTATGGCTTTTAATTGCCAAGCATACTGACCATACGGTAAGGGTTGACCCCGGAAGGTACCGTCCCACCCTTTGGAGAAGTCGTTGATGTCCGCATCTTCCACCAAAAATACTTGTTCGCCCCAACGATCGAATACCCCAAAAGATTCGATGACGACGTCTTCTTCTCCTAAGACAAAAAGTACATCGTTTTGACCGTCTCCATTGGGTGAGAATCCCGTTGGTACCAGAATCTTGGTGGTTTTGGTCACATTAAATAATACTTGCGCTTCTGCCGAGCATCCATTCTCATCAGTTACCGTCAAATAGACATATTCTTGGTAGGATGGAAATGCCCAAGGCGCTCGACAATCAAAACAACTCAAAGACTCTTGGCTACTTGTTGACCAACTATATGTGACGTCCCCAACTGCATTGCTAATGCTCGGATTCATCAATACACTATCCCCATAAGGTAAAATTAAATTTGGGCCTAAGTCTAATTCGACAGCAGCAGGTTCGGATAGTGTTTGGGTGGGAAGGGCAGCAGTACAACCACGAGAATCTATGATAACTACCTGATAATCACCAGGATATAAGCCAACTTTGTTGCTGATGTTGCTTGGGGTAGCACCATCTAGGCTATATTGGTAAGGTGCAGTCCCGCCAGACGGAGTGATGAGAATAGAGCCATCACGCCCACCATTACAGGTGATGTCATGAGTGGCTGTTGAGCCAGCTAACGGTGCGCCAGGCTCGGTTACATTAGTCGATTGTACTTCTGTGCAACCGCGATTATCTGTGACGGTTAGTTCGTAAGTACCGGCATTGATATTTTCGATATTAGCGGTAGTTTGACCTAATGTCCACAAGTAGTTGTAAGGTTGTTCGCCACCCGTTACGGTGCTTTGGATTGCTCCAGTTGCTTCTCCACTACAATTGACATTGTCAACGGCAAAAGATAAGGCAATCGCATCGGGTTCATCAATTTCTACTTCGATGGTCGAAGTACAACCGTTGGCATCTGTGATGGTCGCAGTATATCTATCTTTGCCCAAATTATTGGCAATGTTGCCGACTTGGTTATTTGCGGAAGCATCCCATTGGTAGGTATAAGCAGGAGTGCCGCCGCTACCTATAATTTCTGCGCTACCATCTATTCGACCTTTGCAGGTAATGCCCTTGATTTGGACGATTTTTCCCGCAAGGGCATCTGGATTACCAATCTCAATATCTTCGGTGATTGCGCAACCCGTAGTGTTATCGGTGATAGACACTTGGTACGTATTGCCACCAATCAATTGATAGGCATCAAAAGTCGTTTGTTGTGGGGACGTATTCCATTGGAAGCTATAATTACTTTTGGGCATGGTCGCACCATTTACATTAATTTCTTGGACGATAGCTGCTCCATTGGCTTCATCATGACAGAGTGAAGGAGTCTGATTGAGCGTGGCGATGATTTCACCGTGCGCGTCAATAGTTGTTTGGTCTGTATAGGAGCAGCCAGCAGCATCCGTGACGGTGACTTGATAGGTATTTGCCGCAAGGTCAACGATATTTTTGGTTGTCTCCCCATTGCTCCAAAGATACGTGAACGGAGCCGTACCACCCGTGACATTTACTTCCGTAAAACCATCATCGGCACCAAAACAGATGGTGTTTGAATTTGCGAAAGCTAAGTTCACAGCGCTAGGTTCTGTAATGGTAATTGATAATACTACTTGACAATTATGGTCATCCGTTACCGTCAAAATATAATTACCTGCAACAATATTATTTAGATTGGGTGTCGTCTCTGTCGTATTATCAGGCAATTGATACTCATACGAATAAGGGGGCGTGCCGCCAGTTACTGTTGGTGTAATGCTGGCATCGCTTCCGCCAAAACACGCCACATGCTGAATCAAAGTATCGACCAAAAGCTCAGTCGGCTCAAATACTTCTACAGAATCACTTTGGATACATTGTTGATTATCAGTGACTAAGACCTTGAAAACACCCTTGGGGAGATTGATTGCTGTTTTGTCGGTTTGTAATAGCGCATCATTCCATTGGTATTGATATGGGGGCTGCCCACCAGAGACGCTGACAGATGCTTGACCTGTATTGTTGCCGTTACAATCCACATCAGATTCTGCCATATTTAAAACCATATCGCTTGGAGCTTCAATGTCAATGCTGATGACAGCCGTACAATTATTTTGGTCTGTGATCGTCACTAAGTACAATCCACCAGCTAGGTCATTTCGAGTATTGGTACCCGCTCCGATGTCACTCCAGTTGTAGGTATAATTGCCTGCGCCTCCCGAAGGAGAAAGGGTAGCGGTACCTGGAGCACCACCGCAAACGGCATTTGTCTTTTGCACAGTAGCAGTGATTTCTGTAGGAGCCATCACGACTAAATTAGATGCTGTCGCGGTACAACCTAGATTGTCTGTAACGGTAACGGCATAAGTGCCTGCATCGAGTAGCATAGCGCCAGGCGTAGTTTGATTTTGATTGTCGTCCCAACTGAAGTTGAACCCTGGTACACCACCTTGTAAGTTGAAGATGGTGATTTGTCCGTCGCTTGCGCTAAAACAAGTAGGATCGACGATTTGGGTCTGGAAAGTAATCTCTGGATTTTCGGTAATGACGATATCTCCTACGGCTTTACATCCTTTGGAATCGGTTACAATGAAGGGATAGGTGCCTGCGGTAGCTTGCGCCAAATTAGGTGAAGAGCCACTACTTAGAGAATAAAAATAAGGAGCGACACCACCCGAAACCGTGATTTGACCTGCGCCGTTATTGCCTCCATAGCAATCAACCATCTGTGTCTCAATGCCATTAGCAACCAATAAGTCAGGTTCTGTGACGGGTATATCAAAAGGGTAGGTGCAGCCGATACTATCTGTAACAATAATATGTGCATTGCCAGCTGCAAGTCCATTGAAGAGACCTGTGGTGTTTGTTTCTGTACCCAATGTGAAAGTGTAGGGCGGAATGTCACCCGAAGAAATGTTTATGGATATTACTCCGTCGGCGTTACCATTACATAACGTAGGAGTAGCCTGTACCGCTAGATTAGGTTCTTTACAATCTAAAGTCGTACAGTCATGAATGCCTATTTGGGCGGGGCAGCTACCGACCGCACGAACTTGAATGTGAACCGTCTGGTCTAATAATAGACCATTGACGGTGTAGGTGGTATCTGTCCCAACAGTCTGCCAGCCTGCCCCATCAATATTAACTTCATAGCTATTGGCGCCAGGAACGGGGCTCCAGCCAAAAGTAATAAAATCTTTCCCAACCTGCTGGCAGTCAATAATAGGGGCATCTAACGAGTCCTGCACAAATACAGTGATTTCGTCCGTCACAGAACAACCATATGTATCGCTGACCGTCAAAGTATAGGTAGTCGTTTGGCTCGGAAGGGTTAGGTCTGGATCAGGACAATCCAAACACGACAAGTCCGTGGTATTGTCCCATTGATAATCCAAACGGAATAAGGGCTCAAAAGTAATGCTCCATTCTTTTAGCTTACCTGTTGCTCCATCCCCAAATTGGCTGCCTTGGTCATCAATAATCATGAGTCGCCATTGTCCATTGCTAGGGCTATTGGCTCCACCTGACCAAAAATCTGACAGATCTCCTTCTGGGCTATAATTGCCCGTAAAATATAGATTGTTTATGTTGGCAAAGTCAACTACACCATTGGGCGGGAACTGTGCCTTTAGATCATCCAATAACGTGGAAAGTGGTGGGCCGCTAGGCGTAAAGCAAACATCTACATTTCGAGAGTTATTCCCATTGTCGGAAGACAATAAGACGGGGGTGTTATTGGGTGAAAACAAAAACATATCCAAATCCGCATCAAACTTGTGATCTAATTTGACACAGACACTACGGATGACTCCATCAGCCAAAAACGGTGGCTGTACACCATTTACTTGAATAGGTGCATATACTGGTGGTAAATCATTGGATATTTCATCATCTCCTGTATATTTAAAGGTGGGCGCTACGGGTTCTGGTAGTCCTAAGTCACCATTTAGGTGAACGATGGAGCCCATACCGCCATTACAGATAGACGTATCTAGTCCCAAGTTAGGATTCACCAAAATATTATCTCGAATAGGGATAACCAAAGTATCCACTGTACAAACGTCTTTTTGGACACTGATACCGATAAATTCTCCATTTTCCACAATGCCATCTTCAAGCGCCATAATGTCTAAAGTAACCATGGTGTCGCCTGCCACAATGACTAACGGGTCTCCAGGATTGAAGTCTGTCCCACCTTGGGTCACCGTATAATCAGCAGGATGAGTTGCTGGCCCTAAGATGTTGTAGTTTAGGCTTATATCTGAGCTAAGCGCATTGGGCGTGGTGAACTTAATAGTCGCCCCAGAGCAGCCTTCTACTATCGTGCCATCTACACTAACTGTCTGTAAATCAGTGACAATCGACCCCGTACCAAAACTCTTTGCTTCTAAAAATACCCCTGTATCCAATATGTCATCTCCCAAATCCGCTATCGCCAATTTGATGTGATATTCTTGACAAGGTTGTACGATGGCTTGCGCCGTAAATACACTCGTATAAGCATCATACGCTAAGTTCATACTACCTAAATTATCGTGGTAATACATAGGGTAGCTAGGTGCACAACCTGAATTACTGGGGTTGCCATTTTGTACATTACTGATGGATACTGGGTCAGTCGTAAAAGTGTAACCCGTCGGATCACTAGGGTCAGGAACTAAAGCAATATTTTTGGAATTATTGGAGAAAGCGCCACTAATACCAGGCCCAGAGATGAAAAAACCAAACACATCATTAAATTGAGTGCAAACATATTCTGGATATTCTTCGGAAGAAAAAACATACCGAAATCTTAGCGTATCGGCTACGGGGATGAAGGAAATCTCATAAATGGCAACATCATTTACATCTGCTCCGAGCTGTATGTCTTGCCCGATTTGTTTTAGGTCTATATCACTAATCGACGTCCCGGCCATATTACTCGGGCCGTCTGTTTGTGGTCCAGCGACTACAGAAGCTAGTCCCGTGGTCATGACAATACCGCGATCTAGACCAATGTCAGCTGAAGCACCATTGAAGTAGCCGACTTGGTTTGCTTTTCCCTGAAAACTAATGCTTGTCACTTTTACACCTTCTCCTAGGAAAACGTTAGTAATTAACTCTTCGGGAGTAAAAGACGAGCCACCGGCACTGATTACATTGAGTTGAGCTTGAATACGGGTAGTTGCTAAAGCCAAAAAAAGAAGGCTAAGCAGTAACTTGGTACTGTTTGTCATCGGTTGTCTGTTTGTTTGTTCTGTTGTTATTTGCTCTTGGGAAGCACTGCTATAAGGAGAGATACTTCAAAAGTAGGTGACTTTACCTAGAAAATCAACGGTTAAGCTAGCAATTTATGTACATTTTTTTACATAAAATGTATTTTCTACCACTTATCCCTTAGAATTGCTCGTTTATCGAAAAAATAAAAGATGTTTTGCGGGATTCTGTTACATTTGTGCCGTTGGGATTAACCATTCATTGAATATGTCCCTATAAATCAAATACGAATTAATGAAAAACATCTTTTTCAAATCAACTTTGGCGGCAGCGCTTGGATTTATTCTTGCCTTAATAGGGATTGTGGTCTTCTTTTTTGTGGTAGCTTTGTTATCTGGTCCAAATGGTCCTGTCACAAAAAAAGGAACTGTCCTAAAACTAGACATGTCTATTCCCATTCCCGAAAGGACTAATAATCTCAAAGGCAGTGGAAGCATGCCTTTTGAATTGGGAGATGACACGACGCTTGGCTTGGAAGACTTGGTTCGGGCTATTGAGCACGCTAAGACGGATTCCAAAGTTTCGGGTATTTTATTGTCGGGAAATTATACCGTAAATGGCAGTGCTACTCAGTCACGTTTGCGTCGTGCCATCATGGATTTTAAGGAATCAGGCAAGTTTGTGGTTGCTTATGGTAAGTTTTATACCCAAAACGCCTATTATTTGGCGTCTGCCGCAGATGAAGTCTATCTAAACCCTTTGGGGAGTGTTGAGTTTCGGGGATTTGCCCGTATGACTGGATTTTATAAGGAAGCGATGGACAAGCTGGGTATCAAAGCACAAGTTTTTTATGCTGGGAAGTTTAAAAGTGCTACCGAGCCATTTAGATATACCCAGATGAGTGAGCCGAGCAAATTGCAAGTAAGACGCTATATGTCAGGGCTTTATGATGTGTTTATTGAAGATATTTCAATGTCTAGAAATATCCCTGATGCGACCTTGCGGCAATATGCGGATACGCTTTCGCTAAAACAAGCTAGTGTTGCGGTCAAAATGGGTTTTGTGGATTCTTTGTTTTATAAAGACCAATTGCAGGCGAATCTTAGACGTCGTTTGGACTTGCCTAAGAAGAAAAAGAAAATTCCTGTCATGATGATGGCGGACTATTTTAATTCGGTAAGCTGGAAAAAGAAAGGCAAAGATAAAATTGCTGTGGTGTATGCCGAAGGCACTATCGTTGATGGAAAAGGCGGTGTCGGCAAAATTGGCGATAAGCAATATGTGAAAATTCTACAGAAAATCCGAAAGGATGACAAAGTAAAGGCGGTGGTCCTGCGCATAAATTCTGGGGGGGGGAGCGCGATGGCTTCCGAAAATATGTGGAGAGAGATTGAATTAATTAAAGAAAAAGGTATTCCTGTCATTGCTTCGATGGGAGATGTGGCGGCTTCGGGTGGGTATTATATGCTTTGCAATGCGGACAAGGTCTTTGCAGAACCCAATACGATTACGGGGTCTATCGGGGTTTTTGCGATGATCCCGAATACCAAGGAATTTTTGAATGATAAGCTAGGTATTTACTATGATACCGTCAAAACCAATGCCAATGCGGTCCCCATCAATGGATATCACTTAATAGAAGGGCAAAACGCGGTAATGTTCCAAAACATGATTGATACCATGTACCATACTTTCTTGTCCAGAGTTGCCAAAGGGCGTGGGATGTCCATTGATGCCGTCCATGAAATCGCGCAAGGTCGGGTTTGGACTGGCGTAGATGCTAAAGCTAATGGTTTAGTCGATGAATTTGGAGACCTTGATGCGGCCATTGCGGAAGCTAAGTCGCAAGCTAGTCTCGAAAAAGCTAAAATCGTCGAATACCCTAAAGTGAAAAGTAAAATGGAACGATTGATGGAAGATTTGATGGGTAAGAAGATATCCGCCAACATGCGAGAGCAATTGATTAAAGAAGAACTTGGGGATTTGGCTCCGGTCTATCAAGAATTGATGGAATTGAAAGAAATGAAGGGGATTCAGATGCGGATGCCTGTTAGTTATGATTATTGAGTGGAGGAGTTGAGTCGCTTCGCTGGTTGAGTCACTCGCTGCGCTCGTTGGTTGAGTCACTCGCTGCGCTCGTTGGTTGAGTCACTCGCTTTGCTCGCTGGTTGAGTCACTCGCTTTGCTCGCT
>CAMZKG010000207.1 GCA_947311105.1 uncultured Saprospiraceae bacterium | reverse complement strand
TGATGATTAGTTATTTGTAACTATTTAGGTAGGGCAGATTTTTGCCACAAAATGCCCTTTTTGCGCCTGTTTTTGCTATTTTTTTATCACGTAGCCTGGCTACGCTTCAAAAAAATAGCTTCAACATACACAAAAATGCCTATTTTCTGCCTAAAAATAGGAGCACCTAAACAGTTACTAAAAAATAATTAATAAACAGGTTGTTTCGTGCAAAAAAAAATATATTTTATGCAAAAAATAATTAGATTTGCATTGATAATTTCTTATTCAACAAAATAAATCTAATGACGACTTTATCAAAAGTAGCTCAAAAAGACTTGGAAAATTTCATGTCGGAGCTCGCACTACGAAATCCCAACCAACCAGAGTTTTATCAAGCTGTTCATGAGGTAGCAGAAGTAATTGTGCCTTTTGTGCGAAAGCATAAAAAGTATAAAGAACATGCCATCTTGGAGCGTTTGACAGAACCCGACCGCGCTTTCCAATTTAGAGTAACTTGGGTTGATGACAATGGCAAGATTCAAGTTAACCGCGGATATCGTGTCCAGTTTAACAATGCTATTGGACCTTATAAAGGAGGGCTTCGCTTTCATCCAAGTGTCAATTTGAGTATCCTAAAGTTTCTTGGTTTTGAACAAGTCCTAAAGAACAGCTTGACTACCTTACCGATGGGTGGAGGTAAAGGTGGTTCTGATTTTAATCCTAAAGGAAAGTCCGATGGTGAAGTCATGCGTTTTACGCAAAGTTTTATGATGGAATTATTCCGTCATATTGGACCAGACGCCGATGTTCCTGCAGGAGATATTGGAGTTGGTGGACGTGAGATTGGTTATTTATTTGGTATGTACAAGCGTTTGACCAAGACGCACACTGGCGTATTGACAGGCAAAGCCCTAGAATATGGTGGCAGCTTGATCAGACCTGAAGCGACCGGTTACGGTAGTGTTTATTTTATGAATGAAATGCTAAAGCATGCTGGTAACGGCTTGGAAGGTAAAAAATGTATTGTCTCAGGATCTGGTAATGTAGCTCAATATACCGTTGAAAAAATTCTTGATTTGGGTGGTACAGTGCATAGTGTGTCCGATTCTAGCGGTACCGTATTTGACAAAGACGGCATTAATCGAGAAAAATTAGCCTTCATTAAAGACTTGAAAAATAATCGCCGTGGTCGTATTAAGGAGTTTGCAAAGGAGTTTGGTTTATTATACTTAGAAGGAGAGAAGCCTTGGGGTATTAATGCCGACTTAGCATTTCCTTCTGCTACCCAAAACGAAATTAGTGGCAAAGATGCCAAAATGATGATGAAAAACAACATCATTGGTGTTTCTGAAGGGGCTAATATGCCTACAAGCCCAGAAGGGATTACTGTTTTCCAAGAAAATAAGATTCTTTATGGACCTGGTAAAGCGGCTAATGCAGGTGGAGTGGCTACTTCTGGTTTAGAAATGTCGCAAAATAGCTTGAGATTGAACTGGACTCGTGAAGAAGTCGATGCGCGCTTACATGGTATCATGGAAAATATTCATGCACAATGCGTATTACATGGCAAAGGTAAAAAAGGATATATTGATTACGTCAAAGGTGCCAATATCGCTGGATTTGTTAAAGTGGCGGATGCTATGATTGATCAAGGTGTTATTTAATAGGAGTAACTATTTAGGTAGGGCAGATTTTTGCCACAAGGTGCCTATTTTCTGCCTAAAAATAGGAGCACCTAAACAGTTGCTAATAGGATTAATTTTTGGGGTACTGGAAAAAGGGAAAATGATCAAGGATTTACAAAATAATTGGCTGTTTTCTCTAAAAACAATGGCTCCAATCAGGAATGGCCGGCATACGTAGCAAACCTAAAAAGGCGATAGGACATGAGTCCTGTCGCCTTTTATTGTGGAAGTTATTAAAACAAAAAAAAAAAGCGAGAAGCCACACCAGCCGCTACAACCTTTTACCCTTGCTGCGTTTCCGCCCTGGGGGAGTTCAAAGGGAGCTGACTCCGTGACTCTCGCCGGCTGCAAAGGTAATCCTTTCTTTTAAATTGCCAAACTTTTTTTAATTTTTTTTATAAATATTGCTTTCCCCTAATTAATGGATATTCCTAGTTTCCTTGGGGGTATCAGGGGGCGACGCTTTTGTTTTGAGATATTGGGGGAGCACGTTTAAACGAGCATTTGGTCAACCTATAGTAAAGTGCTACGCAAAATTTACTATTTGCCACACCGTTCCCACTTGTAAGGGGAATAAGAAGGGGGGGGATGCGAGAATAGTGAATTTTGCGTCATCTCTGGAAGGATGGTCAATTGAGCGCTTGCTCACTTGAACATGCGCCCTTTCTGCTACTATGGGCTAAGTTCAAAAAAAGAAAAGCCCGAAGCGATGTCGCTTGGGCTTTTCTAGGGATTATAATTAGTTGTATCTTACATGTTGACTATTAGAATTCTTTAGCCACATTAAATTTCTTATTGACAATGCCATCTAAAGTAATGACTTTGGCAATATACATACCAGATTTAAAGTCTCTTAATGGAAGTACGTAGTCATTGGTATCTAGACCTTGAATGTTAAGTATCAAACGACCTTGCATGTCCATTATCTCTATATCTGTTGCCTTAAATCCACTATTCAAGTGAATATGTACTTCTTCGTCGGCAGGGTTAGGGTAGAGAACTACTTGATTGGGATCCAACTCTGCATAGCCTGTACCTGCAAGGTTGAGTGCTATCTGAGTAGAACCGCCATCAATACTAAAGGCTTGACCAGTAGTATTAGATACTTCTCCACCGTCGATGGTGATGTCTATCTTTCCTTCGTTGAGTTTAAAGCCATCAACTTCATCATCAATAATAAAGTTCAAGGTACCGATTATGCCTTCACCACTTGCGGATAGTTTACCAGTTCTGGTGATGGCAGATTCTAAGCGACCATTAAAGGGAGCTTTAGCCATCGAAAGTGCGGCATCATTTTGAGTCAACCAGCTTTCATCATTGTAAGCGATATAGGCATTGTCAAAGGCATCTACCCAGTAATTAATGTTAAACGTAAAACCATATACGTCAACAGCAGGATGCGATTCTGTACCTAAAATCAAAGGTATGGAAACAAAATCTCCAGGCTGTGGGTTGCTGATAGAAGGCGTGCCGAAATGTATGGAGATTTGCTTTTTGGTTGCTGGTATTGAAGGGGTTAGATTGTCATTTTTTGCGTAAGCAGTACTTACCGCTAAGGTGTCTTCTGCTGTAATTTGTCCGTCACCATTGGTATCCACAAATTTTAAGTCAAAATCAGCATAAGGATTATCCCAATTTTCTCCTTGGTGACCATACCAAGAAGTGGAGTTATCTGTCCGCTCAACGCCGATTTCTCCAAAAAACAAACCGATAGGTAAAATATCTTTTACAGATACGATGCCATCTTTGTTGGCATCACCAGGCCAGATACAGTCATCGTAGCAGGTAGCAGGGGCATCTATTACATCAACGGTTACTTTTACTTCTTCGCAGTCCCCATTGGACGCTAAACAATAATTGATATCAAATTCATCTATGCCAATGAAGTCCGTACTAGGCCAATAGACTAACATATTATACCCAGAAACATCTTCACCATTTATATCGATGGTCTGTTGTCCTTCCAAAAATTCAAGAACTCCGTTATTGGGCTCATTGATCACTTCAAAACCATAATCCTGAAAAACAACTGGATATTTGATGACTAGTGCGCCATTGGTAGAAGTTGTCAAGTCGAATGTACCTTTAGACGGTGCTTGATTGCCTATGCCTATGCCAACATTGGCTGTTTCGATGCTAGGATTATACATATTCCCTACATTATAGGTGAAGGCAACTCCCCCATAATAATTGTTAGGTGGAGTAAAAGTAAACTCACCACCACCGTTATATACAAGCGTACCCGCTTGCGGTTGAGAAAAACCAGTTATGTAGTAGTTACCACTATCGTTATCTTGAACGTTAAAGGTAATGGGAGTATTAATTGCGGTATAAAACAAATCTTCTATGGCCACGGTATTAGGTGCTGGTTTGTCATATACTTTGACAAAAATTTGTTTGGTAGTTTGTACACTATTGACTAAAGTATTTAAAGTGAAGTAATCTTCCCCATAGTACCCGTCATTGGGCGTGTAAACTAATTCTTGTAGGTCATTAATAACTGCTGAACCATAGGAAGGAGCCTGATTGATGACATAAGTAGTATAATCCAAAGGTGCTTTTACAGGAGTATTTTTGGTGGTACGCAAATCAAGTTGTCCATTTTCGGGATCTCCAGCCACTACGCTGACAGTATAAGTGCCAGTTGCACAGGTTCCCAATGTATCACATGCCGTGTATTTTATTTGCGCCATTCCTGTGTAATCTGCATCTGGGACAAAAACAACCATCCCGTTGTTTGTGGTAACAGTACCGCCTTCACTAAACGTAACATTTTTAAGCGTTAGTGGCGGGTTACTGGCAAAGTCATTAAGTAAGACATTTGCTCCTTCTGATCCATTAATAAAAGTAAAGCCATAGTCATCTTTTGTTTTGACTATAGATTTAACCATTTCAAATTTATAGGTGTGGTAGCCGTAAGTAGTCGGATTCTGATAAATTTCAAGTGTAAACTCATCAAATCCAATATAATTAGTATCAGGCGTATAGGTGACCGTAAAGTTACCAGAACTAACATATCCTAAGGCGTAGGAGCCATGCGCTGGTTTTTTAACTAAAGTGGGGATGTTGGGAGATGAATAAACATCAAAAGTATGAGCTTGATTCTTTATCAAGACAGTCCTTGCGTCATTCGTTTGGGCATTTAAGCCAAAAGACATCACGACAAGCAACAGGAATATGGTAACTCGTTTGACTAACATATAAGGGACGTTTATTGTGACGCAAGTTAGGTGGTTTTTCGCTATTTTGCAAGCGAAATTTGGGAAAAAATGGAATAGCTCTTTCATTAGGTTTTTTTTGTATGTTTTAATTAGTTGGTTTGCAGTCTGTTATGCTACTTTCGTAAAAAAAGTAATGCACAAAAAAAATTTTGTAAATTGGCAAAAAGACTTAGACTATTCTCGGTTGGGAGCCTTCATGTGCAATAAATTGATTCAGGATATCGTGGAAGCAATGTATTAGGACACATGATGGAATGTCTTCAGGTGTTCAAATTTGATGCCATTTCCACGATTTATGAATAACAAATTCAATTTTTTTTATAACTGTTTGTGAATGTGCGTTTTACCGCCAAAACGAACCGAAACGCTATAGGAAAAACACTGAAAAATGTACAAAATGTTCAAATTGGAAAGAAAACGGTATTGTTTGGTTAGAATACGTAATTTTTGAATGAAGTGTTACTTTTGAAGAAAATTTTTTTGATATTTCCCACCAGCCACCATAAAAACATTGTGCTATCGCCCACGGCTTAAATTATCTGGATTGGATGGTTTAGGGTAAGATTGATGCTTTTCGGACAAAGTAAACTCGTGCCACCAACAACCAACAACCAGTAACCAGTAACTAGCCACCAGTAACCAGTAACTAGCCACCAGTAACCAACCACCAGCAATCAGCAAAAGAATGTCCATTTACAAATAATTCCCTAAATTTGCCAAACGAACCCAAGCCATCCATGGAATCTACCAAAATACTCAAAAGCTTACGCAAAATAGACCCTGAACTCCGGAAGCGGTTCAGGTTGTATTTGCGCTCTCCGTATTTTAATCGGAGTAAGACTTTTATTAAGGCTCTGGATGTGCTCTCTACGTTTATTGACAAATACCCCAATAAAAAGCTGACGAAGGAAGTCTATTGGAAAAAAGTATTTGGAAAGGAGGCTTATAAGGAAGTGAATTTGCGCAAGCTGAATTCCGATTTGCTCCGAATTTTTAAGGGTTTTCTGGCGCAAGAACAGTATCAGACCGATAAAGGACGTCAAATAAATTACTTTATGCGTGCAGTGCATGAGTTGGGTATTGATGCCCTACAATCTATTTCCATTCGTCAGAGTGATAAATATTTTGAAGAAACGCCTTTCAGAAATGCCAACTATTATTTGCAAAAATATACTAAGGAGAAAGAGTATTATCAGTTGATTGATTTTGATAAAGATCGTGAAGCGAAGTCTAATGTGGAAGAAATTCTTAGAAATTTAGATTTGTTTTATATTTCGGAGAAGTTGTATTTTTATACAAGCTCTTTGGTGCGAAGCAAAATCCTTTCTCATGACTATGAGTCCGTTCTTATTGATGAAATTCTAGGTTTTTTGGAGAGCCAAGACAAAGGATATGAAGGGGCGGTGTCTATGTATTATAACCTAGCTCTTTGTATTGCCGATTTGAGTCGTATTGACGCATTTAACAAGTTGAAAATATTGTTAGACAAAAATGCCCATCTTTTTCCGAGAGATGAAGCGGTACAGATATACTCTGGAGCATTAAATTATACTGTTGCCAAGTTAAATAGCGGTGCATTTGAATTTAATGCAGAATATATTGGCCTAATCAACCAAATGATTAAAAAAGGATATATTCTTGAAAAAGATGGGTATATTTCCTTAAATAAATATAGAAATGCTTGCCGTTTGGCTTTGAGAATTGAGCGATTCGAGTGGACCGAATGGTTTATTCAAGAATATGGACAGAAGTTGCATCCAAGTATTAAGGAAAGTGCGATGAATTTTACTTTGGCATTATTGAATTTTAGGAAAAAGCAGTTTGATAAAGTGGTGCCATTACTAGCGATAATTGAATATGATGATGTGGCATTTGGCCTTGCGGCAAAAACGCTTCTTGGTGCAACGTACTATGATTTAGATGAATTCGATGCCTTAGAATCTCACATAGATGCCTTTAAAGTCTTTTTAAGTCGAAGGAAAGACATCCCAGAAGTACGTCGAAAAAATTATCTAGTACATCTGCGTTATTTGAGTCGGCTTATCCGTCTCATTCCTGGCGACAAAAAGGGCATTGATAAATTTATAGCCTCCTTGGAGGCAGAAGGGCGAGTGATTAATGCAGAATTTCTCTTAGAAAAAGCGGAAGAGTTGAGATGAAAAAAATGCCTGCCAAAAAACTTGACAGACATTTATGAGGGATATGTTCAGGGATTGACTCCTGAATATCTTGAATCTATAGCTTATCAGACAAAATAGAAGCCGAGAGATAATTTTTGTTCATCATGGCGATATTGATTAAGCTAATACCTTTAGGGCATTCTGCTTCGCAGGCACCAAGATTGGTACAATTACCGAAGCCTTCTTTGTCCATTTGTTTGACCATGCCAAGGGCACGCTTGTCTTTTTCTAGTTTACCTTGCGGCAAAAGGTTTAAGTGACTAACTTTTGCAGCAGTGAATAACATGGCTGCACCGTTAGGGCAAGCAGCTACACAGGCACCACAACCAATACAGGCGGCGGCATCCATGGCTAATTCTACGGTATCCTTGTCAATCAAAATTTCGTTGGCATCTCTAGGGCCACCCGTATTGACAGAAATATAGCCACCAGCTTGGATGATGCGATCAAACGAAGAACGATCCACCGCTAAGTCCTTAATAACAGGAAAGGCTTTAGCACGGAAAGGCTCGACAGTAATCGTTTGTCCATCCTTGTAAAAACGCATGTGTAATTGGCAAGTAGTCGTTCGGTCATTAGGACCGTGTGGATGACCATCAATAACCATACTACAAGCACCGCAGATGCCTTCCCGGCAATCATGTTCGTAGGCGACAGGCTCCTTACCTGCTTCAAGTAGATTTTGGTTCAATACGTCAAGCATTTCTAGGAAAGACATGTGTTCGTTGGCTTCAACGACATGTGTTTCAAAGTGCCCTTTGGTATTGTTGTTTTTTTGTCTCCAGATCTTTAAGTTGAGTTTCATTTCTTATTATTTTTCATTTTAAAGATGGGCCTATTCGTAAGACCTGGTTTTTAGTTCAATGTCCTTAAATTCGAGTTCTTCTTTGAAAAGCTCGGGGTCTTGGTCCCAACCATTCCATTTCCAAGCCGCAACATAGGCAAAGTCTTCATCATTCCGTAAGGCTTCGCCTTTGGCGGTTTGGTATTCTTCACGGAAGTGTCCGCCAGCCGATTCTTTACGGGCTTCGGCGTCTATGAGTAGCAACTCTGCCAATTCCATAAAATCAGCGACACGACCTGCTTTTTCAATTTCGTTATTGTAATCTTCTGCGCTACCAGGTACAAATACATCTTTCCAAAAGCGTTCTCTAAGCTCACGTACTAATTGACGACCTTTTAAGAGACCTTCTTCGGTTCTAGAGATAGCGCCATATTCCCACATGATGCGTCCGAGCTCCTTGTGGAATTCTTCGACAGAAGTTTTACCTTTGATAGAGAGTAATTTTTCGATTTGGTCTTTGACTGCCTGTTCTGCTTGCGCAAATTCCGGAAGGTCTGTACTAATCTTAGGTGTTCTGATTTCCTTAGATAAGAAAGTACCTATAGTATAAGGTATGACAAAGTAACCGTCAGCGAGCCCTTGCATCAAAGCTGAAGCCCCTAATCTATTGGCTCCATGATCTGAGAAATTGGCTTCGCCAAGAACAAAAAGACCAGGAAGGTTAGATTGTAAGTTGTAATCGACCCAAAGACCACCCATCGTGTAGTGAATGGCAGGATAAATCATCATCGGCGTCTTGTAAGGATCGTCCCCTGTAATTCGCTCATACATTTCAAAAAGGTTGCCATATTTTTCTTCGACGACTTCTTCTCCTAGCTTCAATATGGTCGCAGGGTCTGGATTGTGGATACCTTGGATATGGGCTTGCGCTTTTCCATATCTTTGGACAGCTGCTGCAAAATCAAGATAAACGGCCTTACCTGTAGCATTGACTCCACCACCTTCATCACACGCAATCTTTGCTGCACGAGAAGCTACGTCTCTAGGGACTAAGTTTCCAAAGGCAGGATATCTTCTTTCCAAGTAGTAATCTCTATCTTCTTCGACGAGCTCGGTAGGTTTCTTTTTGCCTTCCCTAATGGCCAAAACGTCTGCTTCGTGTTTTGGTACCCAAATTCGTCCATCATTCCGCAAGGATTCGGACATCAAAGTTAATTTTGACTGATAATCTCCAGATTGTGGGATACAAGTAGGGTGAATTTGTACATAACAAGGATTGGCAAAATAAGCGCCTTTCTTAGCCGCCCGCCAAGCAGCGGTAGCGTTTGAAGCCATAGCATTTGTCGAAAGATAATAAAGATTGCCATATCCACCTGTTGCCAATACGACAGCATGAGCGGCATGTCTTTCTAGTTTGCCTGTGACCAAATCTCTTGCGATAATACCGCGAGCCTTACCATCAACCATGACCAACTCAAGCATCTCCCGACGGTTGTACTGAGTTACTTGTCCAGTTGCTATTTGGCGAGATAGGGCGGAGTATGCTCCGATAAGAAGTTGTTGTCCAGTTTGTCCCCTGGCATAAAAGGTACGAGAGACCAATACGCCACCAAAAGAGCGATTGGCTAATGTGCCGCCATATTCTCGAGCAAAGGGAACACCTTGCGCTACGCATTGGTCGATAATATTACCAGAGACTTCCGCCAGTCTATAGACGTTGGCTTCTCTAGAGCGATAATCCCCCCCCTTTACGGTGTCATAAAACAATCTATAATTGCTGTCTCCATCATTTTGATAGTTTTTGGCTGCATTGATACCGCCTTGAGCGGCAATACTGTGTGCCCGTCTAGGACTATCATGAAAGGTAAAGACTTTTACATTGTAGCCCATTTCTCCAAAAGAAGCGGCAGCCGAAGCACCTGCTAGTCCCGTACCGACCACAATGATGTCTAATTTTCTCTTGTTATTAGGTGCCACTAAAGGCATCTTAGAGCGATATTCTGTCCATTTTGTGGCTAAAGGCCCTTCAGGAACATTTCCGTTGAGTTTCATATATCGTTGGTTTGGTTGGATTAATGATTAATGAACATTAGGATAGGAATAATGGCAAATCCTAACGCCAATGCAATAGCGAAAAACTTTCCTAGTCCAGAGACTAGTCCGTCGTACTTAGGATGTCTAGCGCCCAAGGTTTGAAAGGCACTATCAAATCCATGCCATAGGTGAATACCTAATATTATCATGGAAATAACATACCAGCCAACATATATTGGACTGCTAAATTTGATGGCTACTAACTTTGCCAAGTCTTTTACACCATCAAGCTCTCCTAAGTCACCATAGTGCATCTGAAACCAGAAGTCACCCATGTGTAAAATAAGAAAAACCAATAGCAATATGCCAAGCCAGATCATATTACGACCAGCAAATGTGGTGTTATTGGTGACTTTAACGGCATATTTTTGACCTTTAGCGGAAGCGTTTTGGCGCCATAGTAGTAAGCCTTGGACGGCATGCAAGCCAAAAAGAAATTTCATCACCCAAGACATTCCTTGGATGAGACCATTGTGTGCCATGAATTCTGCGTAATGGTTAAACGCATTGCCTCCGTCAGCATGTAATAACTGCAAGTTACCGATTAGGTGAACCAGTAAAAAGACGACAAAGAAAAGTCCTGTAAGACTCATGATCACTTTGCGTCCGATGGAGGATGTGAAAAGGGTAGAAATCCAACTCATTTTGTTGATTCTATTTGGTTTAAAAAGGGAGCTTTTTTCGTGAGAATTAGCTCATGATGTTTTCTGTGTAGATGTGATAGTCGGCATTTTCAAAATGCTAGGCAAATCTATTAAGGATTTGTTAATTGAACATCTTTTTTATGTGTTTTTTATTGAGATTTAAGCGAATAATGCTTATTTGTATGAAGTCTAAATAATAATATGAGCGAAATCATCTTTTGAGCTAAATAAAGGTCATTGGATGTTAGTTGAGTCGCTGTTGGGGCTTTGAGACGGGCTGCTGCATCGTCATGCATCTACGGCACATTCGTCGCGCGACTAAGCCGCTGTGGCAGCACCAAAGACCGAATAGCAGTTACTTTATCGCTTTGCGCAAGCCTTTAAATAATTCCTGAAAAGAGTTGAATTCTCTTTGGTAGCTTAGACCGACACCCGATTTCATTCTGTTTTTGGCAGTTCCAGTATAATCCGGAGCAAATCTGTTATAAACTTGCATGCGATACCTTCGGTTTTTTGATAACACAATCTCAATTAGAATATCCCCAGAAAAATCAGAAGTGGCTGCTGGGTTGATTTGGTTGTTATCTAAGTCCACATTTCCCCCCAATTGTACCGTGACTCGATTATTAAAGAAATGATTTTTAAGGTTAAATTGGAAGGCTCTTGACTGAAAACTTGTATTATCTGCTCCAGTAGCTTGATAGGTTTGATAGATGTTTAAGCCTACGTCCACTTCCATACCTGAATAAAACTTCCCAGTACCTACTACATCGGCTAACAGCGAGTTTACGTATAGGGTAAATTGGCTAGTGAGCAATTCAGAAAGTGTGCTAGCTATACCTGTACCCACGGCATTACCGTCTTCAAGACCAAGGGAGTTGCCTGGCGGTAAAAAGCCCCCAAACACTAATAAACCGAATACTTGTCGGTTGAGTTCATTAGGGTCATTTTGAATAAAATTTAACTTGTTGGAGACGAAGTTTTTGTTACTGCCGATTAGATTTTGGATATCTAACGTAAATGTAATGTTTGGTTGGAGCATGGGCCCCGTTAGGATTAAGCCTAAATCAATGGGGCTAGGTCTTTGTGCATCTTTGATATCGGATGATGTTCCGATGGAGTTTAACTCTTCTTTAATCAGGCTATATACAGGGGCGCTAAGTCCTTGGTAAAGGGCGCGTATATTTAATTCAGCTTTCATCGGGTCTTTACGCCAAGTGATGGTACCGCCTGGCTCAATAATAAATGGCTTGTTGATGAAATTGAGCAAGGTGAATAGGTATTGTCCCTTCTTGATTACATATTGTCCATTCATGGTAAATTCACCTGAGTGTTTGTACTGCATATTAAAAGTACCCGATCCCCGACTTTTAATAATATCCCCTGAGATCTCATCAAAAATCAACTGCATATCTGCATCTTCGGTAAGCTCCAATTGCATATCTATATCTAATCCGACGTTGGTTGTAATAGGCTCTTCTTGGGGAGATATTATTTTTTCTTTTTCTTCCTTGAACGAAACAAATTTGACGAATTTGGTTTCTCCGATTTGTTGTTCATCGGTAAAAAGGAGTTTTAAGTCTGTATCCTTTAAGCTTTTGCCAAAGACCCTTAGTTTGGGTTGTTGGAAGGTTCCACTAAATTTGGCGTAAGCATTCGCAAGACAACGCCCATAGTAGAGTGGGTTGTCTCCTTTTTTTGTGTCTAATACTAAAAATTTATCGGAGCGAATACTCACATTTAAGCCCCATTTTTTGAAGCGTTTGTGTGTCAGCCCCCCTTCGATAAACGCTTTGTTGCCATATTTGTCTTCTAGCAGTTGTCCTGTAGCATCAAATTTTGTGGTGGTTACTTTAATTTTTTGATTCTTGATAAAGTAGTGGGTCTTTAGGTAGTCGATGGTAACTTCGCCTGTTTTAATATTGGCGACACCATTAAATTCTGGGCCAGTTAGGGGACCATCTATTATAATTTTTCCATCAAAAACACCAGCAGTCTCGGAGATGCCTGTTTTGATGATGTCTTCCATGATTGTAAAAGGGAAATCATTGAGCTGACCATCTAAATAAATTGATTTGGGCGATACTTTTTTGCCTTTCCAAATGCTTGGGCTTTTGGCGAAATGTATATATCCATTGACTGCTAAAAGCTTATTTTTGCCAATATTAAGGTCCACACTTAGAGGGCTGTGAAAGTCAGGCATATTTGCCCGAAGCTTAAAGCGCCCATAGGATAAGTCATTGATATTCAGTGTGTCCGCATCAATAGAAAGGGATAAGTCTTTTTTGTTTTTGATATCCTTAAACTGTACATTGGCGACAAAAGGTCCCGTGTATTGAAAGTTAGGATAGTCGTAGAGAGAATTGATAAAGGAAAGGTCAAAATTTTTGAGATCTAGATTAAGGCTATTGTATGTGGGGGTGGTTAGTTCAATTTGGCGGTTTTCGGAGACAAAGTTAATGTTTTTGGCCTCCAGATGGTTTTTGCTGAAGCGCAAATAATTGTCGGAGTCAATTTTCCACAAATCCTGCGCTACTTGAATTTTTGAAGGATTAAATTGTAATTGATAGTAATCGTCTTTTGGCAAAATAACCCCGTTAATTCTTATGTTTTTTAGGACATTGCTGATGTTAGATGATTTTATTCTAAAATCTAACGAATCAGGGAGCAAATTGACTTTTAGAGAAATAGGCGGAAGTGTTTTTCGAGAATTTAATTGTGTCTCAAAAATATAAGTATTTAATTTTAGGGCTTTAGAATTGCCCCGAATGTCTAATATTGAATTTCTGATGGCTTTGCTGCCAAAAAAGACCCCACCAACCGATGCATTGACATTGAAAATATGGCTAGAACTATTGAACTCTCCAGATAGGTTTACTTGCGTAAAAGTGTCAATATTAATGTTTAGGAGTTTGGTGATATTTAGGGTGTTGGGGATATTGATTGCGAAAGCAAAGTCTTGGGGAAGAATTGAATCCACAGAAGGTAGGATGCTTAGTTTTTTCGCAAATTTGGGACTCCTGAAAATAATATCAGACTTAATTGCCTTGGGGAGAGTCGCCAAATCAAATATACCAGTCAGCTCTGCATTGACTAGGTTTGATTTTATCTTAAGGAACTTGGTGGTAGGATGTCTAAGATTTAGGTTGATGATGGCAGAGTCAAGTTTATAAGAATCTGTTTTGTCCACAAGGCGGACATTTTTTAGTTTTGCATTTCCGATTAGGTCTTTTAGGTTTTTTCCAGTAAGATTAAGGTTAAATTGACCAGTGACATTAAGTGGTTTTTTGGCTAGATTTAGTTTGTATAAATCCAGTTTTCTCACGGTTGCGTCAAAGTTGTAAATGGCGATGGTATCGGTAAAATTTACGGCACCATTAAAATCAAAATTAAGGTCTGCTGTTTTGCTTTTGAGCTGTCCATCAAAATAATTCTTTTCTAGTTTGCCTTTCAGAAAAATATCTTTGTAGATATAGTTTTTGAACTCGAAGTGTTGGATGGCACCGTCTAAGATGGCGTGCGCATTTTTCAGCCTGATACCGCCCCCTTGTTTGACAGAGGAATTAAAGGAGATGTGTCCAAATTTATCATTTAGAAACCATTTGCCTAAGTCAAAATCAATTACGGAAAGTTTTCCAGAATAGGTCGCATTTTCGGAGCCGTTGGTAATGTCTAGATTCATGTCAGCGATGACAGTACCAATATCTGTATGTAGCTCCCCAAAAGCGACAAAATTATTTAAGAAACCTTCAAATTTGCCTTTAAAGTTGAGTTTTCCTAGTTGAAATATGCTTTTAGGTGGTTTGAAATTGGGCAAAAGCATTTGTAGGGTATTGATGTCTAGTTTAAGTTGTTTGACATCAAGGTTTAGGGAAGCATGGTCTTTGTTGAAGATGTCATTGGCTTTTACCTTACCAATTAGAGACAAATTGCCTAGCGACAAAATCAGGTCATTGGCTCGTGGATTAGCCACTTTGCCATACAATTTGCCTTGGATTTTGATGGTTTTATTCTTATGTAATTGTATGAATTTCTTGTTCTTTAATTTTTTGGCAAAAAATAGAATGTCTCGAATAGCGACCTTGCTTTGTTGTAAATTAGCCTTTACAAATACCTTGTCCTTAAAGCTTTTGAAGTCCTGAAAGGAGCTATATTTTAGAGTAATATCTTTTTGGAGCAGAGTGCCTTCGGTATCGGTAGAGATGTCTGGGGTTTTAAAAATAAAATTTTCAATGGACGTTTTTTGATCCGAGATGGTCACGCTTTTTGCCGCAAGGCGCTCAATCTCAAACCCAGACTGCTCTAGGAGGCTTAGATTCATTATTTGCCCAGAATAAGTACTGTCTAGCTTCAAATCTCTAAAATCAAGATTGATGTTTTGGATGGCTAGATGCTTAAAATCGATGATAGCTCCAGTCGTGTCTCTTGCTATACTTTTGGAAAAATCATCTGAATTAAAGCGCCCTTGGGCAATAGTGACTTTCTTGATGCCAAGATGGATGAGTTTCTTTTTGCTTAGTGACTGGATTTTGGGCAGCAATGAATCTCGATTAGGCACATGCTTGAACAGAGAAAAGGACGGATTTTGGAGTGAGATGGTATTGATAGCAAAAGTATTGGTGTTTAGGTTAATGGAGTCAACGGAGATGTGACCTTGGTGGATATAGGCATCAAAGTTTTTACTATTTACGTCATCTTTTTTACGGATGTGGATTTTGTCAAGCGTCACGCGCTCAAGGGCAAGATTTATCTTTTTGCGTTTAGGCTTTTTGTCATTTTTAAAGTAATCAAGGATGAATTGTGCGTTGTAGTCGGTGCTATCTTTGTGTCGAAAAAGGAAAATGTCGGCATTTTTGATTTGGACTTCATCAATGTCTAATTCATTTTTCAGTAGGGAAAAAGCACCTTGATTTAAGGAGACTTGAAGTTTTGCTGCATAAAGGAGCGTGTCTTTATTGAGGTCTTCAACATATAAGTCTTGGAGATAAAAACCATTAATCAAACTAAACTTGAAACCCGAAATGCTAATTTCTGTGTGAAGCTCGTTCTTTAATTTGGCGATGGTTTTGTCCTTGATGTAGTTTTGAACTACAGGTAATTGAATCAAAATAAATGCAGCAAAAAGAAGAAAGAAAATAGCAATGACTATCCTTTTAGGCCATTTGACCAAAAAGCGATAAATCCGCTCTGCTGTGGTGCGCTTTGGATGTTTTTTCTTTCCTTCGGACTTTTCTTGCATTAATTAACTAAATAACGTCGAAAAAGCCAATCAGTTCCCTTCTAGTAGAGTGATTTAACTTTTATTTAACCTGTACAAATCTGTAGATTGGGGTTATTGAGTTGGTTGTGATATGGTTTTTGATCGACCAACAAAAATCGAATGGCAAAGGTAAAAATAAAAAGTCGCAAAAATGGATTTCTGTGCTGTTCATTTTGTGGAATAATTGGTAGAAGGGTAAGCAAAGGTGTTTGTACTTAAAATTAATTGATAAAATCTAACTATATGTCCTTCTTATTTCTTGGGTAATATTTATATTATTGATATAAGTCATTTATTTCTATCTGCATTTAACTAGTTGTAATACAATGAGTTATGATTTTGCGAAAGTAATATTTGTATGTTTTTTTGCGAAAGCTTAGCTTTGTGGGGCAGTAGAGTTCGTTGTTTAATGTGCTCTATTTGTCCATCAAAAATAGCCCATTCCTTTGTCTTTTGAATTTATTAAGTAGATTTGCAAAAGAATTTCCCAATTTTATTGGTTTTTACCCTGTTTCAGGCAGCATTCAGACTGTTATGGGGTGTCTAGAACAAAAAACAAACAATTATGCGATCTCTTTTACTGCTGATTTTTTCTTTGGCTTTTTCTTCTTTGGCGTATAGCCAGCTAACTAGCCCTTGTCAGGCTGGCGACCCTATCTCTTATGATGAATGCACAGCAGCTTGTGCCATCTGTGATATAAATTTATTAAATGGAGTTTCTTTTAACTCATCGACATGGACTCCTGATAATCAAAATGCACTACAATGCGGAGGAATGAGTATAGAAAATAACGCATGGATCGGGTTTGTTGCAAATTCTAGTACGCTAGAATTAGAAATAACCTATAGTAATTGCGTTGGAAGTTCTAACCCAGATGGAATTGGGATGCAATCAATAATAGCCCAAACAAGTGATTGTCAGAATTTTACAGTTATAGCCTGTGAGCCTTCGGTATCTGTGTCTCCAGATGATAGTTATACGATTACGGCAACTGGATTGACTGTAGGAGAATCTTACTATTTGATGCTCGATGGATTTGCTGGCTCTCAATGTGATGTAAGTGTCCAAGTCCTTAATAATGTTGGTGGACCGCCACAAGTAGGCCCTGCTACAGTTACAGGGCCGACTAGTGCATGTCCAGGCGATGCCGTAGAATATACTTTTGGTCCAGCCGATAATGCTTCATTGTCAGAGTGGCAATTACCGCCAGGTGCAACGCTGGCATCGGGAGGGGATCCGTCCGCAGTACCATTAAATCCTTATAGTCCAACGACCGTACTCATTATTATGGGAAACAACCCTGTTAGTGGCGATATCTGTGTAAGACCATATAATGGTTGTAGCACGGGGAATAATACGTGCTTGCCAATTACTGTTCAGCCGATACCGCCTACACAGTTACCGCCAGATACCGTATGCTTTGGAGAAACATACGTAGGAATCGATGGGAATTCATATACTAATAATAATACGGCTTCTTCTTATATTACCTTTGATGTGCAAAGTATTGAAGGAGGTGGTCCTACTGGTACTTGTGATAGTGTAGTGAATATCACCATGATTTATTTGCCCCAATTGTCCACTAATGCTCCGACGCTATACGCTTGTCAAGGGGATACGGTATATGTGGGCAATACAATGGTTTTGAATGACCAGCAGATTACAGCCGTCGGGACTTCCGTAAATGGTTGTGATAGTACGATCAATGTTTTTGTGGATTTTATTGATAATGATGCTTCCGCAAATGGTCCATTATCCATTAATTGTACGAATAATGCACAGTTAGTAGGTAGTGGGACAACTGCCACGGGTACTTATGCTTGGTATGACCCATCGAATAATCAAATCAGTACAAGTCTTACAGCATCCGCTCAGGTGGATGGGCAGTATTATTTTGTAGTGACCAATACAGAAAACGGATTCACTTGTACGGATACTGCTTTTGCAACCGTCACAGCGGATTTTTCGCTTCCGCTAAATGTTATGGCTTCTGCCGCAGGTCAATTGGGATGTGGGGCTAATTCTTCTACACAGCTATCTGGTAGTACGACCACTTCTGGTGCAACGTATGAATGGTTGGATCCAGGGAACAACCAAATTAGCACAACCACTACAGCAACTGCTAGCCAAACAGGAACTTATCAGTTTATTGTTACGAACCCTACAAGTGGTTGTAAGGATACTGTTGATGTTGAGGTTACAGCGGACTCTTCTATTCCAGATATTACCGCTACTGGTGGGGTTATTGATTGTAATAACACCACAGCGACAATTAACGCTACTTCAACTGCGTCAGGAGTGAATTATAGTTGGTCAGGGCCTGGAGGCTATACTGCCACGACATCATCTGATGTTGTTTCAGTCACAGGTGCCTATAGTGTAACGGTTACAGACCCTTCTAATGGTTGTACAAATTCCACTGGAGTCGTAGTCGCCGATAGTACCACTCCGCCGACAATTGTGACTACTGGTAATATTGTGGGCTGTAATAGTGCTGGTGTAACGATTACTGCCAGCTCTAATACTGGGGATAGCTATAGTTGGACAGGGCCGAATGGATATACTTCTACTGCACAGAATCCTAATGATATTGTGGATGCGGGAAACTATACAGTGGTGGTTACGAATCCTAATGGATGTACCAATTCTGACGTTGTAGTGGTGACTCCGAATACTACTGCTCCAACGGTTAATCCAACAGGCGGCACGATTTCTTGTACCAACCCAAATGTGACAATTGATGCCAACAGTAACCCCAGTACTGATGTAAGTTATTCTTGGACAGGCCCATCGGGTACGCCGACAACGCCATCTTTTGTGACGAATCTCCCAGGCTTGTATGAAGTTACAGTTACCAATGACCTAAATGGGTGTACCCAAACAGGTTCTATTAATATTGCTGCGGATACCGTTGCACCGACACTTGTCTTGACAGCTGATGATAATTTGATTGATTGTAACAACTTAGATGTTATCTTGACAGCTACATCAAATGGAGTGTCTTATACTTGGTCTGGTGGAGTGACTGGTAATGCTCCTTCTATTACCGTTACTCAACAGGGAAATTATACCGTCGAAGTGGTAGGCGCCAATGGTTGTGTAAAAACAGAAACCATCACTATTCTAGAAGATAAAGATCAACCTGATGTGGCAGCTGCGGATGTTGATATAACTTGCCTTGATCTAAGCCCAACCATTGAAGCTACATCTACAGTAGGTACGCTTGATTATTCTTGGACGGGGCCTAATAGCTTTACAGCAAATACCGCTACTTCAACTATTACAGACCCTGGTCAATACTTTGTCACTGTGACCAATAGTGTCAACGGTTGTACTAATACTACATCTTTGATGGCAAATAATCTGGTGACGATGCCTACCATCACAACGACTAATGATAGCTTAGGCTGTGGCTCTAGTGCTACGGCTCAATTGTCGGCTACTTCAACTGCTGGTTCTTCTTATAGTTGGTCTGGCCCTAATAGTTACAGTGGGACGGGCAGCTTAGTTACCGTGCAAGCTACAGGCACCTATTCCGTGACAGTGACAGATGGTAATGGTTGTACCAATACCGCTACTGCTGAAGTATTTCCAAATACGAGTTTGCCACAAATAAGTGCAGTTAGTGATGGAGCCTTGGATTGTGCTCTTGGAGCAACAACAACATTAACGGCTTCTTCGACGTCTAGTGGTATTTCTTCTACAGATTTTGAGTGGACAGGGCCTTCTGGGACTTCAACAGGTACTTCCGTCTCGGTTTCTACTTTTGATACTTATACGGTGGTGGTGACAGCGCCCAATGGTTGTGCCAATTCGGTGTCATTAACTGCTGATGCGGATACGATACCACCTGCTTTAACAGGTTTGGTGGCATCTAACGACTTAGATTGTGCTACTACATCAGCTATTTTGTCGGCAACGACGAATGCACCATCTTATACTTGGACGGGCCCTAATAGTTTTTCCAGTGGAGATGCAATGCCTAGTGTTCAAGATGGTGGCACTTATACTTTGGTCGTAACAGGTGCTAATAATTGTACAGCAACGGAAGATGTTATGGTGCTCCAAGATACTATTTCTCCTGATGTTGTGGTGGCGGATGCTTCTTTGGATTGTGTTGCATCTTCTGCAACATTAACGGCTACATCGACTAGTACCATAACAGGTTATGCTTGGATAGGGCCCAATGGTTTTACCGGGAATACTAGTGCTGTGACTGTTTCTGATGATGGAATTTATACAGTAGTAGTTACTTCTGACAATGGATGTACTAGTACTACTAACGCCGCTGTTTCTGCTAATCAAAACGCACCAGATGTTTCGGCGGTAGGAGGAACCATCACTTGCCTAACAACGATGATTGACTTGCAGGGGAGTAGTTCGACTAGCGGAGTTACCGCAGAATGGACCTTAAATAATACACTTGTCACGCCAGACTTTCCACTGGTTGTAACGGATACAGGTAGTTATACTTTGACGGTTACAGCCGCCAACGGTTGTGTGAGCGATACTACTGTTGTGGTTGATAGTGATGTTGTTTTGCCTTCGGCAGATGCTACTTCATTGACTCCGCTTACTTGTACGACTACATCAGTAACTATTGAAGCTAGTACGGACATTTCCAATGCTAATTATAGTTGGACAGGGCCAGGTGGATTTACATCAAATATCCAAAACCCGAATAATGTGACGGATCCTGGACTATATACATTGAGCGTGAATAATCCGACTAATGGTTGTACAAATACAGACACCGTTACGGTTGCCCTAAATGCTGATTTACCGGATTTGGTTGCAAGTGTTGATTTTGATGTATTGGATTGTAATAATACAACAGCTAACTTAACTAGTTCTTCGAACACAAATGGTGTGACTTACAATTGGACGGGCCCAGGTATCGGCAGTACGCCAACGGCTCAAGATCAAAGTATTACGATTCCAGGAAATTATACTGTAATGGTGCTCGCCCCTAATGGCTGTTCCCAGGATACCACGATTGTGATTCAAATGGATACGATTTCACCGCAAGGTGTATCTGCGACAGGTGGCACTATATTATGTGGGACTAGCGATATCACCCTAAGTGGGAATGCTTCAACTTCTGGAGTGTCTTACTCTTGGGTCGGACCAGGAAATGTGACGTATTCTGGACAAAATCCAACCGTTGATGAAGTCGGGTTATATACATTGACGGTGGAAAATACAGCGAATGGTTGTACCGCAACAGCTACCGCTAATGTCATCGAAGATGTCAATGCCCCTGATGCCAATATCAATGTGACAGGAACTATAACCTGTACTAATGCAACAATAGACCTTGAAGGGACATCAATGACCCCTAGTGTTACTTACGCATGGACAACTCCATCAGGGGGGGCTTTGACGGGACCAGGTCCACATACCGTGTCTGAAATGGGGAGTTACAAATTGGTTGTCTCGGCTCCAAATGGTTGCTCTACTACCAAAAATATTGCTAGCCCGATTGATACAATATCTCCTGGTGCGACTGCTTCACCGATTACATTAACTTGCCAAGATCCAAGTGGTACTTTGCTAGGGGCTACGAATACTACTAATTCGGTGACCTATGCTTGGACAGGCCCCAATAGTTATGCTAGTTCTAATCAATCTGCAACGGGAATTGTAGATGCAGGCGCTTACACGCTGCTTGTGACGGACGCAGTAAATGGTTGTACATCAACTACTTCTGTGACGGTGGCATCCAACCAAGCCAATCCAGATGCTTTCGCAAATGATGCCGTCATAGATTGTAATACTCCTAGTCTCCAAATTAATGCAGGTAGCTCCACCAACGGTGTTACTTTTAGTTGGACTGGACCTAATGGATTTACATCTACAGATACCATGCCTTTGGTGACAGTCGGTGGGCAATATACTTTGGTGGTATCGGACCCCGCATCAGGCTGTTCAACTACGGCGATTGCCCAAATCAATGAAGAGAAGACGCCACCAAATGTGTCGATTGATGCTTCGCCATTATTGATTACTTGCGCTGTGCCTACTGTTACTATTATCGGAAGCTCCACCACCACGGGAGCGAGTTTTGACTGGGCGGGCCCAAATGGATTTACGTCCAATAGCTCTAGTCCTCCTGTGACAAATCCAGGGCTTTATACTTTGATTGTTACAGGGCCAAACGGCTGTACCGCTACTGCCGATAAAAATGTGGACAAGGATAGTGACTTCCCCGTATTAGTGACACAAGTCAATGGGACGTTGACTTGTGTGGTCAATTCCGTAGATATCGAAGTATCAGAAACCACAGGTCAAACGATGACTTATGTATGGTCTGGGCCTAGTAGCTTTTCTAGTACAGATGACAATCCTTCTGTCACATTACCCGGAACTTATACTGTAGAAGGTACAGCTTCAAACGGATGTAAAGTGACCAGTCAGGCGATTGTTGATATTAATGATACTAAACCAACGGCAGTCGCTGGTGGTGGATTTGAAATTGATTGTACGGTATTGGATGGCACGTTGAATGTGGATGGCTCTGCATCAGGTAGTAACATTACCTACCAATGGAGTACTGCTCAAGGACATATCGTAAGTGGAGGAGACACTTCCAACCCTTTGGTTGATGGACCTGGTACTTATGAGCTTACGGTTATAGATAATACTAATGGATGTACGAATACCGCTACTGTAATTGTAACTGCAGACCCTGCCATTCCTAATGAGTTGAAGATAGACTTGCGTCAAATATCTTGTTATGGAGACAACGATGGAGCGGCAAGCATACAAAGTGTTGTCGGTGGTACTGCGCCCTTCCTGTATTCCTTTAATGGGGGGGCGTATAGCTCAGAAGTAACTTTTAACAATCTCAGACCTGGAGATTACCCAATCTCCGTAGTCGATGCCAACGGATGTAAGCTAAATACAGGTGTCTCCATTGTGGAGCCCAAGTTGTTCTCTATTGATTTAGGGCCAGATCAGATAGTGGAATATGGCACTTTGGTTACGGTTAATGCTCAAGTAGAAGATACGAAAAGAGTAGGGGTGATTGGATGGAATACATTCTTAGATTCTACTTGTTTGTTTACTAATCCGATGGAATGCTACGAACAACAATTTATTGCTGAAAAGACGACTACATTTGAAGTAGCAGCAACAGATACCAGTGGATGTGACGCCACAGACCGCATGATTGTTTTTGTAGCCAAACCTAAAAATGTCTATTTCCCTAATATTTTTACTCCCAACGGGGACATCAATAATGACTTTTACATGGCATCAACGGGTAAGGGGGTGGCGCTCATCAAGAAATTTAGTATCTATGATAGATGGGGCAACTTGATGACAGAATTAAACGACATTCAGCCAGGACAAAATATTTTGTTGTGGGATGGACGATTTAAAGGCAAAAAAGTCAATCCGGGTGTCTATATCTATCGTGCGGAAGTCTATTATCTAAATGGTGAAAAAGATTCGTATGTGGGGGATATTACCTTGATACGTTGATGATATAGTTTGACTCTTACTTAAAAGCAGCTGTCCTTTGTGGGATAGCTGCTTTTTTATGTGGGATGCATGTAATTTGGGATAAAATATCCAAAAATGAATGAAAAGGCAGCATTTTTTTTTATATTTGACTCTTTGTTAAGAGAACCCATACTATGAAGAGCCTAAAAACATTTTTTGTCTTATTCATTATCTTGATGTTACAGGTGTCCGCTCATGCTACGCATATCGTAGGTGGTGAAATTGGCTATGAATGCCTAGGAAACAATCTGTATCGAATTACTTTAACGGTGTATCGGGATTGTTATAACGGAAAAGTGAATTTTGATAACCCGGTCTCTATCGGCTTTTTTGTGGATACTTTAGAGCAAGCCAAGTATGAATTAAAAATCCCTGCCAGTAGTGTCGATACATTAGATATTATTTTAACAGATCCGTGTTTGACAGCCCCGCCAGATGTCTGCGTAGATGTAATGCAATATGTCGATACCATCACCTTGCCTTATAATACCTATGGCTATACTCTGGTCTATCAGCGTTGTTGTAGAAATCAAACCTTACTGAATATCGTCGATCCCCTTTTTACGGGAGCTAGTTTTGTGACGGTTATGACTGGTGAGTCGATGTTGCAGTGTAATAACAGCCCTACCTTTAAAAATTGGCCGCCAGTAGCCTTATGTGTGGATAAATTACTGGATTTTGACCATTCTGCTATTGACACAGAAGGTGATTCCATTGTTTATTCACTTTGCACACCTTTTTTGGGGGCTGCTCATTCTGATGTAGGGATTCCTATGCCACAGCCACCAATGCCGCCTATTACAACGGATATTACATGGGTTAGTCCTTACGACGAGACCAATATGCTTGGTGGAGTTCCACTAACTATTGACCCAGTGACTGGGCAGCTTACCGCCATTCCTAATACGCTCGGTCAATTTGTCGTTGGAGTTTGTATGACGGAATATAGAAATGGGGTGGTATTGTCTGAAATAAAACGTGACTTCCAATTTAATGTAAGTGATTGCGGGGAAGTCGTATCTTCGTTTTTTGTACCAAAGATCATCTGTGATCAATTGGAAGTCGGTTTTGACAACCTAAGTCAGCATGCGGCATCTTATCTTTGGGATTTTGGCGTAAGCAACACAAATACAGACACATCTATTCTCCAAGCGCCTACTTTCTCTTTTCCCGATACGGGAGCTTACAAAGTTACCTTGATTGCGGCAAAAAATGATTTATGTATTGATACTTTCGTAAATACTATTCATTTGCGTCAATCTACTTTTGATATTGGATTGGATTGGAATATGCTGGGATGTAATGATTCCATTAAAGTGCAAGTCTTAGATCAAACCTATGATTCTGTTTTTCAAATCGTCGATTGGAATTGGCAATTCTCCAACGCAGAAGCTTCCATCTCTTCGGACAGTATGAACCCAATTTTTGTCTTGCCCGCTGGAGAAAATACCATCCTTCACGGCACGATTACATCTTCTAATGGGTGTGTCAAAGAAATTGATGTCCCATTTCCTTACATGACGATCCCGCCCTTGAACTCCAATCATTGGGTGGTATGCCCAGGAGACGATGTGGCACTCAATCCAAATGGCGATAATAGCCTCCTGTATGATTGGCTACCCGAAAATCTATTGGACAGCCCACATTCTTTTAACCCCATAATTTCCGATATTCAACAATCCGAAAGCTTTACCGTCCATGTGACTAGTCAAGACTCTGTTTGTGCAAGAGATTTTATGGTGAGCGTAGATGTCGAAAGTAGTAGTAGTAGTATTTTTGCGCAAGCTATACCAGATACGATACTTGTTGGCGAATCCAGCCAATTGACTGCGACTACTAGCCTTGGTACTGTCCAGTTTTTGTGGACGCCTCCTGATAACTTAAGCAGTGATACGATAGCTAATCCCATCGCGACCCCAGCAAAAACTACTGATTATCAAGTACTTGTAACGACCAGCGCTGGTTGTGAAAATCAAGCTACGGTGAGAGTAGTTGTTTTGAATCCCGAATGTGCTTTGCCCAATGTATTTGTGCCTTCTGGATTTACACCCAATAACGATGGGAATAATGACGTCTTTAAAGTCTATGGTTTTATTGTAGAATCATTGCATCTGATGGTGTTTAATCGCTGGGGCGAAAAGGTGTTTGAGACGACCAACCAAGCAACAGGATGGGATGGTACCTTCAATGGTCAAGCGCTTCCGCCTGATGTATATGGTTTTTATGTCAAAGTTAAATGCATCAATGGCGAAGAATATACCAAACAAGGTAATGTTACCTTAATCCGATAAATTGGGCTTGCTGTGGTTTATGATTGTGCAATTGTGCAAACGTTCAATTGATAGCTAGATGGAATTCTTGCTAGATAGCCTATGGAAGGGTTTCGAGAAAAGAAACAAAATGAAAATTTGCGGTGTACGGTTTGAGAAACCTTGTCAAGCAAAACGAGAAAGATAAAAATATGAAGCAAGTAGGTTAAAACTAGGGTTTCTTAAACCTTTTTTGTTGTTCAATCGTGCAAGTGTTCAACTGATTGTTCAATGGAGTTATTGGTTTTTGTCCCGTCAATCCCGCTAAACCGCTAAACCCGCTAAACCGTCACACCCGTTAAACCGCTACACCCGTTAAACCCGCTAAGCCGCTAAACCGTTAAACCCGCTAAACCGCTAAGTCGTTACTTCCGCATCAGCTCCAAAGTCTTGCCAGCATCTCCATCATTTTGAGCGGGGTCAATATCTAGGACTCTACACATAAGGTCATAGAGATGGATATTTTGGATGAGTGGGGCATGATATCCTTTTTTGAAAGCTGGACCTTGGGCATAGAAGATGCCGTTCATATCTGTGTAGTCGGGGTCAAAACCATGTGTGCCGCCTGTCGCAACATTCGGGTGCGAGTTAAAATAACTCCTTTGTCCGATAGTCCAGTGCAAATCTGCAATCGCTACAATAGGTTGAATGAACTCATTTGCATTGTAGTGATATTTTTCGGGCACTTCTCCCTTTCTGTAAATTTGCATGTGCGGATGGGCATTTTTTAAGGCTGTATAGACCGCATCTTCATAGCCCGGTAAGGGGCGAATGGCAGAGACTGGGGACCAGTCAATGACTTGGACATCGTTCATGTTGATGTAGTCATCCAAAAAAATCATACTATCTCTGCTTAGTTGGGTCATGCCGTGGTCAGAAACGACTATGACGTTGACAGCGCCTTCTAGTTTACGCTCTTTGATGCCCGTCCAAAGCATGGCTAATTGGGAATCCACACGCTCTAAGGCGCGTAAAGACTCTGGACTTTGTGGCCCGTATTTGTGGCCGGAGTGGTCGGGTTCGTCGAAGTATAAAGAAATGAATCTTGGACGCTCGGCTTTGGGCAAATCCAACCATTTTAGGGCTTGGGCGACTCGGTCTTTGTAAGGTACACGACCGTTATACGGTTTCCAGTAGGAAGGGCGGTGTCCTGCGATTTCTGCTTCGGAGCCAGGCCAAAAGAAAGTAGCCGCTTTGATGCCATTTTTTTCTGCGGTCACCCAGATGGGCTCACCGTGATACCATTTGGATTGTTTAGGCGCACCGTTGCTTAGTTTGTACCATTCATCGGTTTGGGCATTATATATTTTGTTAGAGATGATGCCGTGGTGTTCGGGATAGAGTCCTGTGACGATAGAAAGGTGATTGGGGAATGTTTTGGAAGGGAAAACCGTTTTTAGTCCGCTAGCTTTGATGCCATTTTCTGCCATTTCGTCAAGTGCGGGGGTGTAGGCACTATCAGGGTAGTCGTGTCGGCAACCGTCAAAAGAGACTAGGATAAGGGTTTGTTCATAGCCTTCTGGCATTGGAGTGACGGTAGGTTTGACGCTACACGATGTCATCCACCCAAGAAGAATGATGACGAAGGATAATTTGAAAATTTTCATAAAGCTTTGTTTTTTGCGAAAGCGTAAGCAGATGGGACTACAAATATGCGCATAATTATTGAAAAGGCATAGTAAATGTAACGATTTTGTTCGTTAGAATGCAATTGGGAAATCTCACTTTTCAATTACTTATCGTATCTTTGCCAGATGAAGCCAAGAATACCACAAGGAACAAGGGATTTTACCCCACAACAGATAGCCAAACGCAATTATATCTTTGGGGTTATCAAAGAAGTATATGAGATTTATGGATTTCGGCCGATTGAGACGCCGACCATGGAGCTGCTCGATACCCTTACGGGAAAATATGGGGATGAAGGAGATAAACTTTTGTTTAAGATTTTGAACAATGGGGACTTTTTGAAGGATGTGAAGGACTCGCTCCTTGCGGAGAAAAATTCCAGAGCAATCATCCCCAAAATAGCCAAAAGGGGGTTGCGTTATGATTTGACGGTACCTTTTGCGCGGTTTGTGGTCATGAATCAAAATGCGTTGAGCTTTCCGTTCAAAAGGTATCAGATTCAACCAGTGTGGCGAGCCGATCGCCCCCAAAAAGGGCGTTATCGGGAGTTTTATCAATGTGATGCGGATGTGATTGGCTCCAAAGCGCTTTTGTATGAAGCGGAGTTTGTTCAGATTATCGACGAAGTTTTTAAACGGTTGAATATTGATGTCACGATTCATATCAATAACCGCAAGCTCTTGGCGGGTATTGCGGAAGTAGCAGGGATTCCTGATGATAAATTTGTGGATATGACCGTAGCCATTGATAAGTTGGATAAAATCGGACATCAAGGAGTATTGGACGAGATGATCAGGCGAGAGATTGCACCTGGAGCGGCCGAAAAATTAATGGAATTGTTAAAAATTACTTCTATCGAAGCCCTTGCGGCCAAAATGGATGATTCGGGCTCCGAAATAGGTCTGACGGGAGTAGAAGAAATTCAAGAAATATGGCGCTTCTTAGAGCATAGTCCGCTGAAAAATACTTTGAATTTTAATATTTCTTTGGCGCGGGGGTTGAGCTATTATACAGGAACTATTTTTGAAGTGACCGCCAATGATGTAGAAATGGGCAGTATCTTAGGTGGTGGGCGCTATGATGACTTGACGGGTATCTTTGGACTGAAAAATATGTCTGGAGTGGGGATTTCTTTTGGGGCAGAACGCATCTATGACATCATGGAGGCTAAGTCGCTTTTTCCGGAAGGAATCAATAATAATATTAAAGTACTGATTGTTACTTTTGATCATGCTGCTCTGGATTATGGTTTTGGTATTTTGACGGCTCTTCGCAAAGCGGGAATTTCGGCAGACATCTATCCCGAGCCTGCCAAGATGAAAAAGCAAATGAAATATGCTAATGCCCGTGAAATTCCTTTCGTGGTTGTTATCGGGGACAATGAAATGGAAACGGGCAAGTTAGTATTGAAAAATATGGAAACTGGTGAGCAAGACCAGCTCTTTTTGGAAGATTTAATTAAAGTCTTTTCATAAGGCTCAACGATGAGCACCTGTAAATGAATATTTTTAAGCAGATTATCCGTTTTCGAAAAGGTATCCTGAGTCTGTTAGTGGTGCTCTTGGGCTTATCCTTTTATCTTGTTATTGCAAATAGACAAATAGATAATTCTCTGGAAATTTGGTTTTTGGATGACGATCCGTATTATCAACATTATTTAAAATACCAACGCGAGCAGGGGAGTGATGAGATAATTGTATTGATGGTGCCCGCCGGGGATTCGCTGGATGTCTCGGACATGGATGGGCTGATGCGTTTTCAGGCAGATGTAGAAAAACTGCCTTTTGTGCGTACCACGATGAGTTTGGCGACAGCAAAATTTCCTTACATCAATCTCCAAGGAATTAAATTAAAACCGATTTTCTCGAAAGAGAAAGGAGTGGATACGTATAAAATTGATGAAGCACAATTTTTATCTAACTACTTGATTAACAAGGCTAAAGACCAGCTTTTTGTTTATATCCAGTTGGCACCTACTAGAGAAATAGAGCCTGTGCGTGCCACCATCTTGCCCGAAGTAAGGCGGAAAGTAAAAAAACATTTTTCGGATTATGCCATTTCGGGCTCGCCGCTATTGACGGAAGGTTCTAACCAGTCGGTGGCTACTGAGACCAATTTGTTTGCGGTGGTGACGATTGTTTTTGTGGCGATATTTTTATTCTTTTTGTTGCCTGATAGGCGTTACATTCCTTTGGCTTTGGCAGCGATAGGCATGCCGGTAATATTATTATTTGGATTGATGTTTGGGCTGGGGATTCCGTTGAATATGATTTCGATGATTATACCATCTGTGTTGATGGTGTATGGCTTGAGTGATATTGTTCATGTGATAAATATTTATGCTAGACACTTGAAGTTGGATGCAACGGGAGATAAGATTGATGATATCGCCATAGGATTGTCAAAGAGTTTGAAGCCTTGTTTTTACACGACGGTGAGCACGATGGCGGGATATTTTGCTTTGTATTTTTCGACGCTACCTGCGTTGCGCATTACGGGGGTATTTGCATTTATAGGTTTGTTGATTTCGTTTGTTTTGGTATATGTGATAAGTGCGATCGGTTTTTATTATTTAGGTTTTAAGCCTAGAGTGGAAAAACAATCTGGGCTGCGTATGGCTTCTGTGATTGATTGGGTCAATAGTTTGAGTACGCTGTATCCAAAATTAATTATAGGTATTTCGGGGGGCTTGATTATTCTGGGAAGTTATTCGATTTCGTCGCTTGAAGTGAGTACCAATATGCTTAATTATATCAAGCCTGGTGCATACAAGTCTCAATACTTTGCCATCGAAAAAGCCACCAATGGGCTGATGAAATTTGATATTAGTGTGGAGAGCAAAAGTGGAAAAGATGTAACGAATCCGAAGACGATTAAGCAGATAGGCTTGTTTCAAGATGAATTGGTGAAGCGTAAGCTGATTGTGGATCCGGTCTCTTTAGTTGATTTTCAAAGATATTTTGAAAAAATCGGAAAACGATATTTTGCTTTTAATCCCCGCTTGCGCTCAAAAATAAGGCGAGAGTTGACCGCAATGCAAAAAGAAGATTCCACCTATTTTAGTTTTCACAATAAGGCACGTACATCGATGAATATTGTTTCCAAAAAGAAACTAATGGGCACGCATGAAGCGCGAGCCATCAATGACAGCCTTTTTGTGGTGTTTGATGAGACAATACCCGAAGAATTGGGTTTAGAGCTGAAGATAAATGGTTATTTGCCGCTGTATATCAAGCTCAACGATTATATCCTAAAATCGCAATTTGTCTCCTTTGGGGCTGCTTTAGTGCTGGCTTTTATCATATTGTTGATATATGTGAGAGATATAAAGACCGCAATTTTGGCATTGTTGCCTAATATTTTACCTTTGTTCTTAATTGGTATGGTGATGAAGTTATTTGGGTTGCATATAGACGCTTCGACAGCGATGTTAGCTCCCATTATGATAGGCATTTCGATGGATGATACTATTCATTTGATACATCACTACCAGCTATTTCGGGTGCAGGGGCAAGGAGTAGGGGCAAGTATGCGCGAAGCGATGCAAGTGTCAGGAAGAGCGATATTTTCAACATCATTGACGTTGGTGATAGGATTTGCGATTATTGGTCTAAGTGGCTTGGTGTCGATAAGTATTTTTGGATTATTGTGTGCTGGGACGGTATTGTTTGCTTTTTTGGCGGATGCTATATTGCTTCCTGCTTTGTTAAAGTATTTTGATCGATGAATTTACTACATAAGGTTTTTGTTTCGGAGACTTTTCAGAAGTTGGCTAACACCAAGCGCATTTCACGTTTCATTGGTCGGCTATCAGATGCCCACGTCCCGAAGCCGATGTTGCGCATGTTGATCAAGTGGTTTGTCCGTTCGTACAAGGTAGATTTGCAAGAGTATGATTTTGATTTTGATAAAATAACCAACTTTAACGCCTTTTTTACCCGTCAATTTTTGCCCAATCAACGCAGCTTTAAAGGTCTTATAAGTTCGCCTGTTGAAGGTCATGTTTTAGAGTGTGGCAACCTTCAGAAAAAGGGCACTGTCACGATCAAGGGCAAAAAATTTGACTTAGCCTTACCCAATTGTTTAGTTCCCATTCAGGAAGGGAGTTTTGTGACTATTTATTTGTCGCCAGCGGATTATCATCGATTTCATGCACCTTTTGATATGGAGATTACGAAGATTGGCTACTTCCCAGGTATCTTAAAATCTGTCAACGAAAAAAATGTCGCCAACGACGAAAATCTATATTGCAACAATGAGCATATAACCCTTTCGGGAAAATCAGAATTTGGCGATTTTTACTACGTGATTATTGGGGCGATAGCCGTGGGGCGCATCATCTTGAGTATTTCGGAGAATCTGTTTAAGGACAATGTGCGTCAAGACATAGAAGTGGATATAAAAGTGAAAAAGGGAGCCGAAGTCGGTTATTTTGAATTGGGCTCTACGGTTATTTTGGTATTGGATACACTTTTGTTTGCACAAATTGATCGACAACCTAATAGCCGCGTGCTTTTGGGGGATGGGTTGGTCAATAGAGCACCGTAGAGCCAATTCACGAATTGGCTCCAATTCACGAAGCTCCAATTCACGAAGCACCAATTCACGAAGCACCAATTCACGGATCACCAATTCACGGATCACCAATCCCCCAAATTTTTAAAAAATACTAAAAAGTGCAGAGTGATTATCTAAATCAACTTGAATTTTATTTCACGCAGCCAAGATAAGAAAATTCTAATTATTTCAAGCCTATCAAAGGGCATAAAATCACTCCAATAGCCGCAAATAAGTCAAAAACAGCACTTTAGCCGTTTTTTAACTCATCATCGTCGCCCCCGTTTTTTAAGAATATCAGGGTCAATGGATAGTGCTTTTTGTTGGTAGAAAGCGGATTTTTCTTTGTTGCCTGCCTGTTGGTAAGCCATGCTTAAGTCTAGAGCGAGATTAGCGTTGTTGGGTATTGCGGCAAAGGCTTTTTCCATGTAGGGGAGCGCCTTAGCAATCTGGCCGCTGACGGCGTAAGCAATACCTAGCAGGCGGGTCACTTCGGCATCATTGGGTTGAAGTTTTTCGGCTTCTTTTAGGTAGGTGATGGCTTTGGTGGGGTTATTTTTTTTCTCACCGAAGAATTTGCCTGCTTGCCGATACGTGATGGCCATGTTTCTGGTGGCATCTTGGTAACCTGGGGCGACTCGAAGTGCATTTTTGTAAGCACTAATTGATTGGTCGTATTGGTCGAGCATATTGTAGGCGTTGCCTAGTAGCAGCCAAGCATTTTTATAATTTGGGTGTTCTTTCAGGGCTATGTTTAGATGTTCGACCGCTTCTTTGGCTTTAGATTGTTGAACGGTTTTGTCTTTTGATTTGGCCGCTTGCGCTAAAAGTGTCCCACCTGTCGCATTTTGGATTTTGGCACTTTTTTTAGAGACTTTGACATCGGTAAGAAAAAGGGTTTCATCGTTTTTCCATGCGGGATTTCTGGAGATGGTTTTGATGGTGAAGAGTAATAGCACAACACCTAATATCCCCAATACAGTGGAATAATTATCTTTTTTGACGAAAGTCGCTAGCAAGAACCCAATCATCATACTAAATCCTACGGAAGGCATAAACAAAAAACGCTCCGCCATAAATGTTCCGACAGGAAATAGAAAATTGGAAACAATGGACAAGGACGCAAAGTAGATAAATATCCCAAAGCTAATCAATGGTTGTTTGCGCAAGCTTTTTACCGCAAGGTAGAATAAACCAATATATCCCAAAATGCTCAATAGGACTTGCCAATCGCCAAAATGCATTAATTGAACATGGTGCGGGTAGTAGTCCGATGTCAAGGGGTGGGGGAATAGCAATAGGCGTACATAGTCCCCGAGTGTAAAAAAAATAGTAGATATTTTTTCGCTCAGAGTAAAGTCGATGTATTTATTATTGACGATTTTCAGAAAGGGGTTGTTCATTAGTTCTAGCACCGGTCCTGTCGCTCCCTGCCCGATAATCTTGCTCCGTATCACCAAAAAAGGAATAACCGCTCCCAAGAGTGGTGCGGTATAGTACAAAGCTTTGCCGACTTTGTTCATGGCTAAGCCTTCGCCTTTTTGTCCAAACAAAAGCAGTGCAATAGGGATAATTGCCAAGAAAGTAATCGTATTTTCTTTCGCAAAAATGGTTAAACCAAATATTACGGCTGCTATAACCATCCTGCTTATTTTGTTGGCGCGATAAGCCTTTAAAGCGAAGTATAGCGCTGCCAAGCTACCTAATAGTGCGACAATTTCGTCTGCTCCCTTGATGTTGGCGACTACTTCTGTATGGACTGGGTGCGCCACAAATATCAAAGTGGTAAATAGGGCAATTATCTTTGCTTGGCTATCCGAATAATAAGCCAATAAGGCAATCATGACCTTGTAAAGCAAGAGACCGAGTAGCACAAATAAAATAATATTGACTAGATGAAAAAGCATTGGGTTGTCGCCAAAAATTTGCCATTCTATCGCAAAAAGGACAAGTGTTAGCGGGCGATAACGCCCCCCATGCACCAACGCCGCCTTGCCTTCTGCTTTGAAGAATCCATAGAAGGTGTCTTTGGTTAAGATCCCAGGAATGCCCTTGAATCCTTGCTTAGTGTACATGTTTTCTTTGATGACGATGGCGTCGTCTTGGCAATAGTCGTGGCCTAAGGTATTGGCATATAGTACAAATGCTAGTACCGCAATTAAGATATAATGCAGTTTGCTGTTTGTTAGCCAACTAGGAAGTGGGGAGCGTTGATTTTCTTGCTTTTTCGGAACGTTCTTTTTTTGCCTTTTAGCCATTCTTTTATTTTGTGGGGTAAATATAATGAAAAATTTATAGATGCAATCGTTTTGCAGGAATCTAGAGCGCGGGATGTCGAGCCGAACGGCCGTTCGAGTATCTAGCAATCAGATTCTAGATGCTGGTTGCTGGTGTCTAGAGCGCGGCACGTCGAGCCGAATGACCGTTCAAGTATCTAGCAATCGGATTCGAGATACTGAAACATAAAAAAATAGTCGGCAACAATTGAATAATAATTATGTTATAATCACATCATAAAAAACTCCAAAAACGATAAAATGAAAAAGCATATTCTTGTTGTTATTTTTGCGCTCCTGGTTTCTTCACTTTTTGCGCAAGCATGGAAAACTTATCCTAATTCAGCTCCCAATAGTTTATTGACCTTCCCGCAAGATGAAGGATGGCATGACCAAGAGCCTATCGAATGGTGGTACACCAATGCTCATGTCGTTGGTCAAAATACGGGGCATGAATATGCTATCATGATGACCTTTTTTGCTTATGATACTGCTTTTGTTGATGGGTTTCGGATTCTGAATATTTCCGATGAGACAACAGGAAATTTCAAAACAGGTACGGCTTTCAAAAAGTATCCAGTCATGGCAAAAGACCACGTAGAAATAAAATCAACGAATCTTTTCGGTGGGGAAGAAGAGCAATGGTACACCAAACAAGATACCACTACTGGCATGTTTTTGCCCTTTCAGTATCGAATAGAGTCGCATGGTGTGCCAGGAGCGATTAATTTGGATTATGATGCCTTTAAGCCGCCTTTAATTGTGGCAGATTCGGGGTATTTGAACCAGGGAATTATCAACTACACCTACTATTACTCACAAACAGGAATGAATGTGACGGGAGAAATAACCTTTGATGGTGTTACGGAGCCTGTCGTAGGAGTCGGTTGGATAGATCGTCAATATGGCAGCTTTGATCCGAGTACAGGAGAAGCTTATGAGTGGTTTTCACTACAACTGTCTAATGGCATGGACTTTAATCTTTGGAATATTTTTGCTAATGATGGCACGATTCCAGACAATTCAAAATATCGTATTTTGGCGATGTATATTGACGAAAATACATCAAAAACCATTTCTGATTTTAGGATTGAGCGTCCCAAATATGCCTACACGACGATAACTAAAAATTGTTATGCCAATCAATGGCATTTGACTTCGGACACGTTGGATATTGATTTAATGATTACGATTCATAGCAAGGATGATGAAGTTTTAGTGCCCTTTGCTTTTTTGGAAGGGAGTACTAGTATCGAAGGGACGATTCAGGGGCAGGCTGTTACGGGAAAAGGGTTTGCGGAGTTATTGCACCGTTATGAAGACCCTAAGATGTCATTTGCGGCTCCACTGGCAAGTAATAATCCGACTTGGGATGTCTCTCAGCCGATTTCGTGGCAGCTGAACAACCCAGACGAAGGTCGCCCAATCCAATATGATTTGTGGGTAAAGCAACAAGGACTCTCAGACTATACCCAAGTGGCTACGGGGTTGACGGACACGTCATTTGTATGGGATTATGCGGGGTTTCCTGTGGGTGAATATTGGTTTAAAGTAGTAGGATATTCTGTTGATGGTACGTTGAAAGGCACGATAGAGACAGATCAGGCGTATGCTCTTTTGCCCTTGGCCATCACGAGTCCGACGCTTGCGCAAAAAATGACAATTAGCCCTAATCCTGCGATTAATACCATTGAAGTGAGTTGCGATTGTACTGGGAAGGCAAGGTTAATGGATACACAAGGGAAGGCCATTTTAGCGATATTCCCCTTGCGGGAAAATGAGAAGCAGGCGATAGACGTCAGTAATTTGGCAAAAGGTACTTACCTGATTTTGGTGGAAACGAAAGGAAAGGTTTTTGCGCAAAAATGGATTAAAATTGCCCAATAACCTTGGGCAGGCTAGGCTCCTAAGGTGCGGTGAAAATATAAGCAGATAGAAACAATGGTTCGGTAAAAAAAAAACAATACTCCGACGTAGCCTGCCACGCCTCCAACGTCTTCCTTGATTAAGGCAAAATTTGAAGGTATTTGATATTTAGAAGCTCTGTTG
>CAMZKG010000206.1 GCA_947311105.1 uncultured Saprospiraceae bacterium | reverse complement strand
TACAGTCACCTTTACGCCAAATCCTGGGCAGTGTGGCACGACTGTAAATATGGACATAGTGGTGACAAATAGCATTACGCCGACATTTGCTCAAATTGGTCCATTATGTGCAACAGATGCCCCAATATTATTGCCTACGACAGATGAGAATGGGATGTCAGGAAGCTGGAACATCACAACATTTGACCCAGCCAATGGTAGTGGCACAGTTACCTTTACCCCAAATCCTGGGCAGTGCGGCACGACTGTAAATATGGATATAGTTGTGACAAATAGTATAGTCCCTACGTTTGCGCAAATTGGCCCATTATGTGGTACGGACAATCCAGTATTGTTACCAACGACTTCGGACAATGGGATGACAGGAAGTTGGGATATAGGTAGTTTTGACCCTGCGAATGGTAGCGGTACAGTCACATTTACGCCAGATCCCAATCAGTGTGGCGAAGTGACGACGATGGATATCGTGGTGACGAATAGTATAGTACCGACGTTTGCTCAAATTGGCCCATTATGTGGTACGGATGCCCCTGTTTTATTACCAACGACTTCGGACAATGGCATGGCAGGAAGTTGGGATATAGGGAGTTTTGACCCTGCGAATGGCAGCGGCACAGTAACGTTTACGCCAGATCCCAATCAGTGTGGCGAAGTGACGACGATGGATATCGCGGTGACGAATAGTATAGTCCCTACGTTTGCCCAAATCGGCCCATTATGTGGTACGGATAATCCAGTATTGTTACCAACGACTTCGGACAATGGGATGACAGGAAGTTGGGATATAGGTAGTTTTGACCCTGCGAATGGTAGCGGTACAGTTACGTTTACACCCGATGGAGGACAATGTGGGGAAGTGACGACGATGGATATAGTTGTCAATGATTGTGGCTGTTCTAATCCTGCGGTTGTAGATGCTGGTTTGAACCAAGAGATATGTCTGACATCACCGAGTATTGCATTGCAAGGTATTTTGTCTGGCTCAGCAACATCTGCAACATGGAGCGGGGGGACAGGAACTTATTCACCGAATGACCAAGATTTAAATGCAATATATACGCCTTCGCAAGCTGAATTAGATGCTGGTGCTGTGACCTTAACGATTATTACGAATGATCCAGACGGTGCAGGCCCATGTACGCCAGGGACAAGTCAAGTTACCTTTACTTTTACGCAAGTGCAAGTACAAGGAGTGACGATGGCAAATAATGGCTTTATTGATTGCTCGGGCATCCCCGATACATTAGTTGGCAGTGGGACGGCATCAAATGGTGGAGCAGTAGCAGGATTTTGGAAGGATGCCGCCGGAGTTTTATTAGTACAAGGGGATAGTTTGATTGCAGGCTCTTCTGGGCAATATACTTATGTTGTTGAAAGTGCTATTGGTTGTGTTGATAGTACCACGGTGACAGTACAAAGCTCGGCGAATGTGCCAGATATATTTGCTTCCGCAAGTAATATAGTGACTTGTATAGATACCTTGGTAGATTTGGTAGGTGGTTCTAATACGCCCAATACGGTTTATTCTTGGACAGAACCAAGTGGTAACTTACTGCAAGGAGCAGCCTTGACCGTAAATGTTGGTGGAACGTATGTATTTCATGTTTTGGACACGAATACCAATTGTCCTGCTTCAATGAATGTTACGGTAGTCGTTGATACAATGAAACCTACAGTCACAACGATGGCTGGAGAAATAAGCTGTCTTGATACTCTTGCAGATATTATTGTGAATAATACAAATAATCTTGACTTGAATTATTCGTGGCTGTTTCCTGATGGTATCACTACTTCAACAGATTCATCATTGATTGATATGGCGCAAGGAGGTGTTTATGCCTTGCAAATTGTGAATAACTCAAATGGATGTGTCGCTAATTTGTTAGACAGCATTCAAATGGATACTGTTGGTCCTAAAAATCTAGTCGCCTTTGGTGATAGCTTGGACTGTGATAATCCATCGACACAATTAATTGCTTCGACTACTACACCTAATGCGGTTTTTGAATGGAATGGTCCAGATAATTTTAAAACAAATAACCCAACTCCAACCGTTCAAACACCAGGAAATTATGTGCTGAAGGCTTTCGGTACCAATGGCTGTGTCTCTGAAACGCTTATTAGTATCGTACTCGATACGGTACATCCTAATATGAATCCTTATACAATGGACACCATCGATTGTGTGAACCAAACGGCGACATTATTTGGTAATACCTTAAATACGGTTGTTGAGTTTTCCTGGTACGAAAATGGAACCTTCTTGGGAGTAGGTGATACCATTGTAGTAAATGGAGCGGGTAATTATGACGTAGTTGCAGCGGATCAAAACAATGGTTGTTCGTCGCAGAGCTCTGTGCTAGTGCCTGATGATTCAGATTCACCGCTTATTACTTTGAGTGTTGACGGTGTCGTTAATTGTTATGGAAATAGTGTGCCTGCCACCTTAAACTCGAACCGTCCACTAGATAGTATCTCTTGGGCCGGGCAGAATTTGAGTGTCCAAGATGATACTTCTGTTATGATTGATGAAGCTGGTGACTATCAGGTGTATATAGTAGGTGATAATGGGTGTATGGGTCAAAAAACCTTTACGGTTGATGCCGATACAATGCCGCCCATAGCAGCGGGTGTTGCCCAATTTGATATAACTTGTACTATTGATAAGGGGAGTTTAGGGGCTGTAGGGTCTTCATCTGGTGCAAATATTAGTTATACTTGGGAAGCCTTGGGTGCCGGAGATATTCTTAGTGGCGCGAATACTAGTGAGCCTTACGTTCAAGGTGCAGATACTTATATGTTGACGGTATTAAATAATAGCAATGGGTGTACCGCTTCTGCAGGAGTAGAAGTTGTGGCTAATGGAAATATCCCCGTAGATTTGGACTATGATGCTGTACCCGTACAATGTAATGGTTTTGAAGATGGAGCGATCATCATACGTGGCGTACAAGGAGGAGAGTCTCCTTACTTGTATAGTATGAATGGTAGTTCTTTCGGACAAAATAAAATCTTCTCTCCAATACCGCCTGGAGAATACCAAGTGGTTATTCAAGATGTGAATGGATGTACTATGGAAAGAACATTGACTGTCACAGAGCCTGATTCACTGACTATTGACTTGGGGGCCGATCAACTGATAAAACTTGGTGATGCTGTCACTGTTACCGCCACAGTTAGCGACCCTAATGCTGTCCAGTCTTTTGTATGGAATGATGTTTTTGACTCGGCATGTGTCAATAACCCTTATTGCTTTACTCAAGATTTTGCACCCCTAAAATCTGTCACCTTGCGGGCGACTATTTTGGATGATGCAGGTTGTAAAGCGACAGACTTTGTAAACATCTATGTCGATGATACACCGAATATCTTTGTGCCTAATATATTCTCGCCAAATGGAGATGCATATAACGACTTGTTTACGGTACATTATGGACAAGGAGTCAAGGAAGTTACCGACTTAGAAGTCTTTGATAGATGGGGTACCAAAGTCTATTATGTACCCATTGTGGATGGTGTGAACGGCTGGGACGGATTCTTTAGAAACAAAAAATCTCCCAATGGGGTTTATGTTTATCAGTTTAGGGTTTTGATGGAAACTGGAGAAGTCAAGTTCTTTAAAGGTGATATCACTTTAGTTCGCTAAATATGGAGCTGCTCCGAAAAGTCGTTGTTGCTAAGAAATAACCTACATAGACTTTACGGAGTGGGCTCAATCGTTAGAGTAATAAAAAAAAAGGGCGGCAAATTGCCGCCCTTTTATTCTAACAATGGTTCGGTCATTATTTTGGCAAAAAAGTAGCAAAAAGCCCTATAAACACTGGCTTTTTTCTATTTAATGCAAGTTAATGTTTTTGGCTGAGTTGCGTAAAATAGAAGTTAATG
>CAMZKG010000205.1 GCA_947311105.1 uncultured Saprospiraceae bacterium | reverse complement strand
CAAGGAGAAACCCTTGACTTTTTATACTATATTAGGAAAGGGAAAGTCAAGCTTATCAAAACGAATGATGATGGTAAAGACTTTGTTTTAGATATTTTAATCGAAGGCGCCTTTTTTGGACACATGGACTTGGTCGAAGATGGAATTAGTACGGAAACTATCGTGGCGATGGAAGCCAGCGAAGTACTTCAAATTCCTAAAGATGCTTTCCAAGAGCTATTGTGCCATAATCGCGTAATTTCCACTTCATTTATTAAGTATTTGGCGAATAGCATCAAGGAAAGAGAAGAAAAACTACTCCATTTAGCGTATGATTCAGTACGTCGAAGAGTGGCGTCTGCTTTGTTAGTGCTGCATACTAAGGCGCAGGATCAAGGTAAAAAGAACATTGTCATCTTTAGAGAAGATCTTGCAGGCTATGTAGGCACGGCAAAAGAGACAGTGATTCGGACTCTTTCTGATTTTAAGGAAGAAGGCTATATCGAAATCCAAGAAAGGGGAATTATCAAAGTTGTTGATGAGAAGGGATTGGAGGATATGCCTAACTAGTTACTGGACGCTGGTTACTAGTTACTGGATGCTGGTTACTAGTTACTAGTTATTGGACGCTGGTTACTAGTTACTGGATCGCGGGACGTCGAGCCGAACGGTCGTTCGAGTTTCTACAGAGATGTTTCTTATCCTGCCTTATTTTGGGGGATTAGAGGTGAGGCAATTCATGAATTGTCTATACAAAAGATGTAAATGAAAAAGCAAGAATCCATTCAGTCGGAAGAAGTAGAAAAGCAGGACAAGTGCTATCATTGCGGTGAGCAGACCATCATCAATCCCATCTTTTTTGATGAAAAGGTATTTTGTTGTGACGGTTGCAAGATGGTTTACACCTTGCTCAAGGACAATAATATGGACAATTATTACAGCCTTGAAGAAAATCCAGGTGCCAGCCTAAAAAATATTAAAATCTCCCCTAATAGCTATGTCGTATTGGATGCACCTGATGTCGTAGAACGATTGTTATCCATCAAAACCGACAAAATTGCTAAAGTAACTTTAACGTTGCCTAATATTCACTGTGCTTCCTGTCTTTGGTTGCTAGAAAATCTGTATAAATTCCAAGCAGGTGTGTTGTCTTCTCGGGTTAATTTTATGAAGAAGGAAGCGGTCATCACCTACGACCCCAATATCATCAGTCTTAAGCAAGTCGCTCAGTTGTTGGCGGCAGTCGGGTATCCACCTGAGTTGAATTTGGGTACTATGTCTAAAGAGACGGAAGGTATGTCTTCACTTTCCAAAAAGATGCTCTATCGTATTGCCGTAGCAGGTTTTGCTTTTGGTAATATTATGCTGATGAGTTTTCCTGACTACCTAAATATAGATAAGAATCTGGATGATGTTGTGCTCAAAGCCTTTCCATACATGAACTTGGTCTTGGCGGTGCCGATGGTGTTTTATAGTGGGTGGGGGTATTTGGAGTCTGCTTGGAAAGGGATTAAGTCTAGGCACTTGAACATGGATGTGCCGATTTCTTTGGGATTTTTGGCGCTGTTTTTTAGGAGCGCCTATGAAGTTTTTGCGCAAGTAGGTACAGGGTATTTTGACTCTTTGGCGGGGTTGATTTTCTTTTTGTTGATTGGCAAATGGTTTCAAGATAGAACCTACAAAAAAATCGCTTTTGACCGAGATTACAAATCCTATTTTCCTATTTGGACGAACAAGATACTTGATGGGGCTGAAGTACCGACCGCTTTGAATCAATTAGAAAAAGGGGACATTATTTTGGTGCGTAATGGGGAGATGGTGCCGTCGGATGGCGAGCTGGTAGAAGGTAAGGCGCTCATAGATTATAGTTTTGTGACAGGAGAGTCGGAGCCAGTGAAGGTTGGGCAAGGAGATAAGGTGTTTGCAGGTGGGCATCAGCAAGGCACAGCCATAAAAATTAAGCTTTTGACGGATGTATCACAGAGTTATTTGACGAGTCTGTGGAACAATGATGCCTTTATTAAAGAAAAAGAACGCCCCGCTTCGGCATTGTCGGATGTAGTCGGGCAGCGATTTACTTATGTTGTATTGTTGGTTGCTTTTTTGACCTTAATTTATTGGTTACCAAGGGATTGGAGTGTTGCTGTCTATGCCTTTACATCGGTGTTGATTGTTGCTTGTCCTTGTGCGATTTCGTTGACCATACCTTTTACATTGGGTAATGTGTTGAGTGTTTTGGGGCGAAAACAGATATATCTAAAAAACACGATGGCGCTTGAAGACCTTGCGGAAATCGACCATATTGTGTTTGACAAGACCGGGACGCTTACGCAAAAAGGCTTGCAATTTTCCGAAAGGAAATCGCTTACTCCTTATCAAGAGCGTTTGGTAAAAACCCTTGTGTTACAATCCAATCATCCCGTAAGTAAATTGTTGCAAAAAGAGATAGATGCGTCTCCTTTCGGAAAAATTGAACACTATAAAGAAGATTTGGGGCATGGGATATCGGGCGTCATTGATGGTCATAGGGTAGAGGTAGCTGCTGGTGCTTTTGAAGGGGAGCAGTCAGGTACTTTGATAAAAATGGATGGCGCCACCGTCGCTTCATTTAGTACGATTGATAAGATACGCCCGCAGGTCGTTAATATGTTTAAAGACTTGCGTCAAAAATATAAGCTGTCCTTGATCTCAGGGGATAATGATGCGGCAAGCGGGTTGATGAAAGAATTATTTGGAAAAGATACCAATATCCTTTTTGAGCAAAAGCCAGAAGATAAACTGAACTATATCGACCAACTAAAAAAGACAGGAGACAAGGTGATGATGGTCGGGGATGGCTTAAATGACGCAGGTGCTTTGAAAAAAGCAGACGTAGGAGTCGTGTTGACAGAAGCTGGTAATAATTTTACGCCAGCATCTGATTTAATTTTATCGGTGAACATGCTTCCACGGCTCGGAGATTTATTGCAGCTTGCGCAAAAATCTATCAAAGTCATATATAAGGCATATATATTTGCATTGATTTACAACATAATAGGGCTAAGCTATGCAGTGCGTGGCGCACTATCACCCGTAATTGCGGCAATACTTATGCCGTTGAGCTCCATCACTGTTGTGTTGATTGGAGTGATTTTGAGTAGTTTATTGCTTAAAAAGATGGGTTTTAAGTGACTAGATGATTAATATCATCTTTTTGTTTGCTAACTAATCGTTTATTGTAATTACATTTGCAACCGTAACTAGCGGAACACGTACTTCATCTTACAAAAGGAAATAAAAGATGGCGATCATTTTTTTATTAATTGGATTGAGTGGAGTTGTAGCCTTAGGCTTTCTTTATGTCTTTGTCTGGGCTGTGAAGTCTGGACAATACGAAGACGATGTGACACCCGCGATGAGAATTCTTTTGGACGACGAACTAATCACCCCGCCATCGTCCACCTATTCGGATACTACTAAACAAAACGATAATACATCTAAAACTTGACTTCTATGGCACAAATAGAGAAATTTGAGTATGACAATACCATTGTAAGAAACTTCGCTGTTGCGTCGATTATCTTTGGTATTGTTGCTTTATCTGTGGGCTTATGGATTGCGCTTGAGTTGGTTTTCCCTAGTTTGAATGGGGGAATACCTTGGAACTCATTTGGTCGTCTTCGCCCACTACACACTAACGCAGCGATTTTTGCTTTCGTCGGAAATGCAATCTTTGCAGGGGTTTATTATTCCACTCAGCGATTGTTGAAAGCGCGAATGTTTAGCCCAATCCTTAGCAAAATCCATTTTTGGGGCTGGCAATTAGTTATTTTGGGGGCAGCGATTACTTTACCTTTAGGGTTTACGAGTTCGCATGAGTATGCGGAGTTAGAATGGCCTATTGATTTATTAATCACAGTGGCATGGGTCGCTTTTGGCGCCAACATGGTGGGAACCATGATTAAACGACGGGAATCTCACTTTTATGTGGCGATTTGGTTCTACATTTCCACTTTTATTACGGTTGCGGTACTGCATATCGGTAATAATCTGGAAGTACCTGTTACTTTCTGGAAGAGTTATCCAGTTTTTGCAGGTATCCAAGATGCCTTGTTACAATGGTGGTATGGGCACAATGCGGTGGCCTTTTTCTTGACAACTCCATATTTGGGCTTGATGTACTATTATTTGCCTAAGGCGGCCAATCGACCTGTTTATTCTTATAGACTGTCGATTATTCACTTTTGGTCATTGATATTTATCTATATTTGGGCAGGCCCACACCATTTGTTATATTCTGCATTGCCTGATTGGACTCAATCCGTCGGTACGGTTTTCTCTATCATGTTGATAGCACCATCATGGGGTGGTATGCTAAACGGCCTATTGACACTCCGTGGGGCTTGGGATAGAGTTCGAGAAGATCCTATTCTGAAGTTTATGGTAGTAGCTGTAACAGCTTATGGTATGTCCACCTTTGAAGGTCCGATGCTATCCATTAAGTCCGTTAATGCGATTGCTCACTTTACGGATTGGATTCCTGCACACGTACACATAGGCACATTAGGCTGGAATGGATTTATGACATTTGGTATGTTCTATTGGATGTTCCCAAGATTATATAATACAACTTTGTATTCTAAAAAATTGGCGAATACCCACTTTTGGATAGGCACATTAGGTATTCTATTTTGGGTGGTTCCGATGTATTTCGCAGGCTGGACTCAAAGTATGGAGTGGAAAGAATTTACACCTGAAGGTACTTTGGTTTATGGTAAGTTTGTAGAAACTTTGAAGGACATTAAGCCCATGTTGGCATTAAGAGCCTTTGGTGGTACGCTTTATTTGACTGGCGCATTGATTGGCTTCTGGAACTTAATGAAGACGGCATTACAAGGCAAGCTAATTGCTAATGAAGCAGCGGAAGCACCTGCTTTGGTTATACATGAAGATCCAAATGAAAGCTTCCACAGAAAACTGGAAAGAAAGCCTGTACCTTTATTGATTTGGGCCACAATCGCTATTTTGATAGGTGGAGCAGTGGAATTCTTTCCAATGACATTTATGGAGTCGAGTGTACCTAAGATTGAGTCCGTAAAACCATATACTGCGCTTGAATTACAAGGACGTGATATTTATATCAGAGAAGGTTGTGTAAACTGTCATTCTCAGGAAGTTCGTCCATTCCGTTCGGAGACGGTTCGTTATGGGGAGTACTCAAAAGCTGGAGAGTATATTTATGATCGTCCATTCTTGTGGGGGTCTAAGCGTACTGGGCCAGACTTGCACCGTATTGGTGGAAAATATCCTGATGATTGGCATTATAACCACATGTTGAATCCACAAGCAACAGAGGGAGAATCTATCATGCCACGTTATCCTTGGTTATTCAAAAATGATTTAGACAACTCATCTCTTCCAGCTAAGATTCGTGTTTTGCGCAAGCTGAATACACCTTATCCAGAAGGATATGATCAGAAAGCACTAGCGGACTTGGAAGTACAAGCCGAGAAGGTCGCTAAGAGTGTTGCATCCAAAGTAAAGGGGGTCAATGTAGATGACTTTAAGAAAAAAGAAATCGTTGCATTGATTGCTTATTTACAACGTTTGGGAACCGATATTAAAACAAACAAATAAACCATTCTTTATCCAGCCATTTTTAGGAAAATGGCTGGATAAATTAAAACCAGAGTCTTATGTTTAAAGGAATGTTTAATGGAACGGATTGGGCTGGGATATTATCTATGCTCATATTTTTTATGGTATTTGTGGTCGCTATTGTGATGACTATCCTAAAAAAGAAAAGCGATGTAGATTATATGGCTAATTTGCCTTTAGATGAAGATGTCAATCTGGAACAATAAAAATTTAAAATGATGATAAAGAATAAAACTTTGTTTTTAGTGCTTTCTCTTCTGACGCCAATGGTGGCATTTGGCGCAAGCGGAGTAGATGGCAATGGGATGCTATACGGCATGTCAAGTATAGGAGTTGTTGTGATATTATTTGCCATTTATGCCTTGATGCGCTCAAGTGCAGCAGGTGGTGGTCACGTAAGTACTGCATCTAGCTCTGTATCTAGTTCTAATTATCAGGCTTCGGATTTTTCTGCTAGTACAGTTAATGACGCTATCGTTAGAGCTACCAATACATCAGGAGAAGGATTTAGCGGGTCAGATTACTCTGGAGGAAATGATGTCTTCGACGATGAGCGGGATATTTTGATGGATCATGAGTATGATGGCATTCAGGAGCTAAACAACAAGCTACCACCTTGGTGGGTGGGTTTGTTTTATGTGACAGTTATTATTGGTTGCATTTATCCTTTTGCTTTTCATGAAGACCATGAAGTAATGTATCAAAAAGAAATGGCCGCAGCAGATGCAAAAGTTAAAGCCTTTCAAGAAGCCAATGGCGGAGCGATATCAGAAGAAACGGTAGAGTTGCTTAAGGACGACGCTGCATTGACCGCTGGACAAGCTACATTTGTCAAGAACTGCGTGGCTTGTCACTTAGCAGATGGTGGTGGGCTTGTTGGTCCTAACCTAACTGACAAGTATTGGCTACATGGTGGTGGGATTCATAATGTCTTTAAAACCATCAAATATGGGGTGCCAGACAAAGGTATGGTCTCTTGGAAGGCTAGTTTGACGCCAAAAGAAATCCAAGAAGTGGCTAGTTTTATTTTGGTTAAGCTTCAGGGGACGACTCCTGCTAACCCAAAGGCGCCACAAGGAGAAGAATATACCGAGTAATTTTGCGTAAGCAAGTGATATAAATACCGGGGGGTGCTTGTGGCAGTTTCCGGTATTTTTTTACCAATCTACTGATAAATATCATTAAGTTGGTTGGGGGATTTAGGCAACTTTACATAATTGTTGCTGTTTAATCAAAAAAAAAACGATATGTCTGACTCGAAACAACCCATTAGAGATACGGAAGAATTTAGAGACCATATCTCTACGGTGACAGAAGATGGAAAAAGAATCTTTGTCTATCCGAAGAAGCAAAAAGGTAAGATGTATTGGATGCGGACAGTGGTCGCAGTTCTTTTACTTATTGCCTTTTTAGTCGGGCCTTTTATCAAAGTTGATGGACGCCCCTTGATGCTATTTAATGTGTTGAAGGGTGATTTTATTATTTTGGGTGTACCTTTTGTTACGCAGGATACTTTTTTGTTTGCGGTTACGATGATTACATCACTGGTGATTATTGTATTGTTTACGGCGGTATTTGGCCGTTTATTCTGTGGCTGGGTATGTCCACAGACCATCTTCATGGAGCATGTATTTAGACGGATTGAATATGCCATTGAAGGTGATGCTAATAAGTCTAGAAGATTGGATAAAGGCCCTTGGACTAAAGAGAAAATATGGAAGAAAGGGCTAAAGTGGACTATTTTCTACATCATCTCTTTTGTCATTGCGCTTTATTTCTTGTCTTATGTCATTGGCGTGGATAGTGTCAAGGCGTTTATTACTTCCCCTGTTGGAGAAAATATCGGTGGTTTTATTGGGTTATTTGTTTTTTCTTTTGCCTTTTTTATGGTCTTTGCAAATATTCGCGACCAAGTTTGTACTACCATCTGTCCTTATGGACGATTGCAAGGAGTACTCTTGGACAAAAACTCTATTTTGGTTTCTTATGATTTTGAACGTGGAGAGCCAAGGGGGAAAGCCAAAAAGAAGAAAAAGAAAACGAAAGTAGAGACCATGGTCGCTAGTAGTGATGTGGGGGTGGCCGCGGTTCAATTTGAAGGCGATAAAGAAGGGGATTGTGTCGATTGTGATTTATGTGTCAAAGTTTGTCCTACTGGGATTGATATTCGAAATGGGACTCAGCTAGAGTGTATCAATTGTACCCTGTGTATGGATGCATGTGATAGTATCATGGAAAAGGTAAAACGGCCAAAAGGGTTGATTCGATATGCTTCTTATAATAGTATTGTAGAGCACAAACCCAATCAAGTATTTACGACTCGGTCGATTGCCTATTCTTTGGTCATGGTGGCATTGTTAGGTTTCTTGGGGTTTTTGGTGGCAGGGCGTTCTACGGTAAAGGCGTATATGACTAAAGCGCGGGGAGTGGTTTATATGGAGGTCGATGCTACCCATGGTAAGAACTTGTACAATTTGAAGCTGACCAATAAAACAAGAAAAGAACTCCCTGTAGAAGTGAAATTACTCAATAAAAAAGGGAAGTTAGAATTTATAGGACTTGGTGATCACCTTGTCGTGCCGCCTATTGGTACTAAAGGGGGACGTCTTGAAGGTTCTGTCTTTATAATTTTAGACAAAAAAGACATAGATGGGCGCGTGACAGATTTAGAGTTGGGCGTCTTTTTAGAAGGAAAACAAATAGAAACCATAGAAACCAGCTTTATAGGGCCCCAATAGACATTGGGTTGATAATAACTATTTAGGTGCCCCTATTTTTAGACAGAAAATAGGAGCACCTAAGCAGTTACGATAAACTTTACATCTATTTGGATGTTTTATTTGGGAGCAATGAATGGGTATTTTCTTAACTGAAAAAATAACTATCATGAAATTAAATTGGGGCACCGCTTTAGGCGGTATTTATGTGACTTATATGTGTGTTATGCTTGGGATGGTCTATGTCTCTAGGCAACATGACGTTAATTTGGTCGCACCAGATTACTACCAAAAAGAACTGGATTATCAATCAGAAATTGATGCCACCAATAATACTCGGAGCCTTGCGGAAAAAGTAAAGGTGGATTATAATGGGCAGAATATCACCATTAATCTATCCAAATTTGATTCTTCTGCCAAAGGATCGGTGACCTTATTTCGGTCTTCCGACCATAACTTGGATCAACGGATGCCCTTAGCTATTTCGGATGATGCTAAGATGGTGATTCCGACCAAAGGACTAAAACGGGGTGTTTGGATTGTGAAGCTAAAGTGGGAGAGTGATGGGGAAAAATATCAATTTGAAGACTCCGTGTTTTTATAATCACAACCAGCAACTAGAATCCTAGCTAGATGGACGAACGGCCGTCTCGACGTCCTGCGCACCAGAAACCAGCAACCAGAAACCTGAAACTATGATTTGGTGGGCAGCACTATTAATTGGATTGACAGGGAGTCTGCATTGTGCGGGTATGTGCAGCCCTATCGCCCTAATGATACCTATATCTTACGATAAAAAAGTAGCTTCTTTTTTCGCCTTGCTCCTTTATAATCTTGGGCGGACTATAACGTATGTGCTATTGGGCTTTTTGGTCGGTTTCTTTGCCAAGGGTATGGACTTGACAGGGATTCAGAACTACTTCTCCATTTTTATGGGGGGCTTTTTAATTTTGATTTTCCTTTTTTCCTTAAATGTAGATGGTTGGTTGGCCAATCTTTCTTTTTACCGTAAGGTCAATAAGCTCATCAGCAAAGGCATTCAGTTTGCATCCAAAACATCTGAAAAAGGGCATCAAAGAAATCCATTTTTTAGTGCGTTGATTATTGGATTGGTTAATGGACTATTACCTTGCGGGCTAGTATATTTGGCGATTGGCGGCGCTTTGACGACCGCAGGTCCAATAGAAGGGATGATTTTTATGGCTTTTTTTGGGCTAGGCACTTTCCCTATGATGACGTTTATTCCTATTTTTGTCAAATCTGCAGGTCAGAAATTTCGCTTCCAAGCTAGAAAGTATATTCCATACCTTTTGCTTATTATGGCGGCACTCTTTATCTACCGCGGCATGGAAATGGGCAATATGTTTAGTCCCATTATTGATGCCGCCAATCCTACGGATTCTACCTGTGCTCCGAAATGACAAACAACCAGCCACCAGAAACTAGAAAACCGATTGCCAGACACCCGAACGGCCGTTCGGCTCGACGCTCCCACTCACTAGAAAACAGATTGCTAGACAGACGAACGGCCGTTTGTATCGACGTTCCCACGCACTAGAAAACAGTCACTAGAAATAAGCAACCATGAAATTGATTTACAGATGTACCAATAGTGCCGAAGCAAGCGTGATATTAAATGCTATGTTAGAAGCAGGGATCCCTGCAGTAGAAGGTGAATCGGGTACGTCGAGCATCTTTCCATTACCTAATTTTGGTCCAACCATACATGTGGACGATAAGAATGTGGAGCAAGCAGTTAAACTGCTTAAAGAACTGGAAAAAAATGCACAACTGACTCGCAAAAATGAATCCTTTCGGGAAGCGGATCTTCAAGAAATTGAATATTTGGAAACGGTACATACCCAAAAAGGAAACAATCTTTGGATATGGATCTTAGCAGTGATTCTGTTGTTAGGGCTATTTAGAGCCATTTTATATTCTAATGGTCAAGGGGATTGGTTTTCGCACTCAAATTTTGGGATAAACAAATCCAAAATCTCGCAACTAGCCTAATTTTTTAAGTGATAATTCCAGCTAAGAAGTCACTCGTGCGCTTGCACAAAAATTTGCCAATCGCACTGAGCCAAGCAAGCTGAACGAGTGGACTTGTAAATTAATTTGCAAGATGTAGAGACGAGCGCAGCGAGTATCGTCACGGGAAATGGAAAAGGGCAAGCAAAGGAAATTTTTGTGCAGAAATTACCGCAAAAAGGATAGTGTAATTTTTTATTTGAAACCCACTAAATCTCCCTTAGAAAAGGAGACTTGCGGCACACCATGCATTTTGCTATCGTTTTCCTTGATTCTTACGTATTTTGGTAATAACTCCATCTGCCTATCACTTGAACATTGCACGCTTGAACAATTGCACAAAATTCAAGCACCGCAAATTTTCATTTTGTTTCTTTTTATGAAACCCTTCCATAGGTTTCCCTTTCTTAAGGGGAACCGTATGGTAACAAAATGAAAATTTACTCATCGCTTCGAGTCGGGCATGT
>CAMZKG010000204.1 GCA_947311105.1 uncultured Saprospiraceae bacterium | reverse complement strand
TGTACGCTGTAGAAGTAAGCCGCTGCGGCAGCACCAAAAGCGAAGCGCCCCAAAGACCAAAAGGACGAAGTCCGCACTAAAGACTAAAAAGGACGAAGTCCGCAATCCCGCTCACTCTTTTTTCTTACGCAGATTAGCTAAAAACCGTTCCAGTTCGATAGGGTCAGGAAACAATACTTCTCTAGGCTTAGAACCTTGACTAGGGCCTACGATGCCGAGAATTTCCATTTGATCCATGATACGCCCAGCACGATTATAACCTAGCTTCATACGACGTTGAATCATAGAAGTAGAGCCATGTTGATTTTGAACGACAAGTCTAGCGGCATCATCAAACTTCTCATCTAAATCAGAAATGGAAAAACCACCGCTTCCACCGACTTTTTCTTCTTCATGGAATTCAGGCAGATAGAAAGGCTCAGGGAATCCCTGTTGATTGGCAATAAACTCAATCACACGCTCCACTTCAGGCGTATCCACAAAAGCACCTTGCAGACGACGCACTTCACTACCAAACGATAAAAGCATGTCTCCCTTACCAATTAATTGCTCGGCGCCACCGCCATCAAGGATGGTTCTAGAATCCACCTTAGAAGCTACTTTGAAGGCGATACGAGCGGGGAAGTTGGCCTTGATGACACCCGTAATGATATTTACGGAAGGACGCTGAGTCGCAATAATTAAGTGAATACCCACCGCCCGTGAGAGCTGAGCCAAACGCCCCAAAGGCAATTCTATTTCCTTTCCCGCCGTCATGATTAAATCCGCAAATTCATCAATAATCAAGACGATATACGGTAAATATTCATGTCCTCTAGTCGGATTCAAACGACGACTAATAAATTTCTTATTGTATTCTTTGAGATTTCTAACTTCGGCCCGCTTCAATAAATCATATCTGCGCTCCATCTCAATCGTTAAAGAATTAAGCGTCGTCACGACCTTGCCCACATCCGTCAAAATGGATTCATTTTCGCCAGGCAAGAAACCCAAAAAGTGGGAGTCTAATTTTCCGTAAGGGAATAATTCCACCTTCTTGGGGTCAATCAAAATCAATTTTAAATTAGAAGGGTGGTGTTTGTAGAGCAAAGAGATGATGATGGAGTTAATACCCACCGACTTACCTTGACCCGTCGCACCTGCTATTAATAAGTGCGGCATTTTGGCCAAATCTGCCACTAAAACTTCATTTTCAATGGTCTTACCGAGCGCCATGGGCAATTCCATCTTCGTCCGTTTGAACTGTTCAGAGATTAAAATCTCCTTCATGCCGACGAGTTGTTTTTTCTTGTTGGGGACTTCTATACCGATGGTGCCACGTCCAGGAATTGGAGCAATAATCCGAATCCCTAATGCCGATAGACTTAGCGCAATATCATCTTCAAGGTTACGGATTTTGGAGATACGCACTCCCTTTGCAGGAATAATCTCATACAACGTAACCGTCGGTCCAATGGTCGCTTTAATCTTATCAATATCTATCTTAAAGTGGAGTAGGGTCTGTACAATTTCTTCTTTGTTGGCCTGTAACTCCGCCCGATCGACTTCAAAAGTATCCGAATCATGGTCGTCTAACAAGCTCAAAACAGGATGCTCATAGCTAGCCAATTCTAGCGTTGGGTCATACGGCTCCATGCCTTCTCCAAAGGGTTCTTCTTGCTTTTTCTCAAAGTTTCCAGCTCTCGCTTCTTCGGGGATAATCGACTCTTTTTTGGCTTGGACGACTTCTAAGTCAAGGTCTTTATCGCCTGCTTTGGCTTCTATCTTTGCTTTAGCCTTTGCCACTTTCTCCGAAACATCAACATCAAAATCAACTGTCGGTGCAGTGGAGTTTGTCGAAGGCACTTTGGGCGCCACCTTTGTATTATCTTGAGTTGCTACCGTAACGGTCCCATCATCACCAATGGTGACGCCATTGCTAGCAGTTTTTTTCTTCGCTTGCGCAAAATCGGTACGTGGTCGGCTTCCGCCAAATATTTTAGCCTTCGCATCATAAATGAATTTCCGAAAGGTAAAGTCATGAAAAGTCGGATTGACCACCCATATCAGCATGGCAACCGCTGAGAAAATAAATAACAAACCTAGACCGAGTGTACCCAAAACTCCATTTAGCCATTGTGCGATGCTTTCCCCAATAGCCCCGCCTACAGGAAACGACGCATCAGGAAAAATAAACTCTAAAAAGACAGCTGCTAGCACCATAGATACAGCAATATTTCGAATCAATGGATAGTGCTTCCGAATGGACATACTCTTAAATAACGAACTACCCAAGATAGCCAAAATAAAAACCAACGCAAACGCTGGAAGCCCAAATGTCCAATAAATGAAGATATTAGATATGATAGCGCCAAGTTTACCTAATTGATTGTGGATGATGGCGCTAGGCTCTACCAGCAGGCCCCAACCATATTTTTGGACTAGGCTTTGATCTACTTTCCACGTAAAAAGATAGGCGGTAAAGGCGATAAATAGATAAAAAGCCATCAACAAAAGGAACGCTCCAAATATCTTGGGGATTCGCTCATCTTTGGTCTTAAAAGGTAGTAATAGCTGTCCTTTTTTCTTCTTTCTAGTAGTTTTTTTCTTTTTGCTTATGCTCATTCAGGTGTGTAGTTTGGTCGGTGGTTTGGCGTTACCAACCTTTTCAAGTGTAATCCAAGACAGCGCATGCTCCCTTTAACCCACAAAATTACAACTTTTTGTTATATTTTGTTACATTTATTTGGGTTTTATTTTGGGTATTAGGGCGGCTTTGTCTTTCGGAGCATTCCTGCATCTGGGATAGCCCTGTTCAGCGTCGTAGGCGGTAGCCCTATGCTCCGATGCTTCTATGTGTTAATAAAAGACGTGGGCGGTAGCATCAACTTCTCAACCAGAGAGCGCAGCGAACGACTCAACCAGCGAAGTCCGAAGGACAAGCGACTCAACCAACGAGCGAAGCGAGAGACTCAACCAGAGAGCGCAGCGAACGACTCAACCAGCTATTCATCCAAAAACTGCCAAAGATTATCGAAAAACCAACCCTAAAACGTAAAATTAACCTATCTTTGAACATCCTATTTTTGATTTTGCCGCAAGGTAATTCATTATTCAATTGTCACCTACATGGGTACTATTTTTTTAATCTTAGTTGTTTTTGCCGCCTTGGCGAGTAGCGGAGCAATGGGCGCACGTACTGTGTTTCAAGGTTTCTCAAACTTGAATCCAGGAAAAGCCAAGGTGCAAGCTGATTTTCGGAAGATACAGGCAGAATTGGGCGAAAAACGCGCCAATCTTGTGCCTTGGAGTGACGAAGATAGAAGCCTGCTTTCGCTAAAAAAGAAACCATACAAAGAAAAGACGGGGAGCGTAAAGTCCGCCGAAGGAACTTTTATTAGTATCTATCAAGAACCGATGGTGCATTTTTCCTACAAACGCTATCTTGGTAAAAAAGAAAACGCCATCTTAGTGGTACTGACTTCACACTACGAATATCTATATCGGATAAAGAAAAATAAAGTAGAAGTCGCACTTAATGGAAAGTATTTGGGCGGCATTACCCCTGACTTTGCCTTGGTTTCTGACAAGAAGAAGCAAATGGCCAAAATCCAAACTACTGCCAATAGTGATTATTATCCGATGACCATAGATGGACGCGATGTCGGCGGTATTGGAGATGCCAAAAAAGCCAAAAAAGTGAATCCTAGAGCCTTTGAGTTATTAGCAGAGCTTTCGCCAAATGAAGAAAAAAAGATGCTGGCGCTGGCGCTTTATTTCTTGGTAAGGAATGGGTTTGAGAAGATTTAGGCGGAAGCTATATCCCAAAATCCAGCCAAAAACCCAAAGAACTAATCAAAATACATAATGGAGTAAAAATAAGCCGATCATTTTTTCCGAAAGGAGTATCTGTCACCTTCCTGAAAAGTCCGACATAATTAAAATCTCCAATAGCCCGAAGTAGAAAAATGCTAGGAATACCCCAGCCAGCAAGCAATTGCAACCAACTGGGAAGATAAAAATGAATCCAGCCAGCCAAGTGCATATAGTAAGCCGCAAAAATAAATAAACCACCAGATACCACGATGGTCATCAACGGGGAAGGTTGGAGCATCGTTTGACCACTAGGATTTGTCGGGAGCACTATGTCTGCACCCCACGTACCACCAAATGCCCAATATGTATGAATACTGCCAAGAAAAACAAAAATAAGGATCAAGATAATGCCCATCATTCAAATCGTTTCATAATCACCCCATTCTTTAATCTCGGCTCAAACCAAGTCGATTTTGGCGGAAGCGTCTTATCTAAATTAGAAAGGGTCACCATGTCTTCAATCGTAACTGGATGCAAATAAAAACCGACTTTGGATGGATCATCTCCGACCTTTCGGATAATACCTTCCAACCCTTCATCCCCACCAACGTAGGTGATGCGTTTATCCGTTTTGGTATCGGTAATTCCCAAAATAGGAAAGATAAAATAATTCAAAAGGTGGCTATCCAATAGGACGGGATCTTCGGCTTTAAGCTTATTGATTTGCTTTTTCTTCCAAGTCAATAAATACCACTCATGTTGTAGGAGAAAGGTAATTTGGTGCTTTCTCTTCGGAATCTCCGCCTTTTTTAGTGGTTTTATCTTAAAAAACTTCGATAATAGCGCCATAAAATGAACAGGCGTCATCCCGTTTAAGTCATTAATGACCCGGTTATAAGGTAGAATATTCACTTCTTTGAAAGAGAAAAAAGCCGTAAAGGCATAATTATAGTGCGCCTTTGGAAATTTCTCATACAACGATGCCGTCCCTGCAATCCGATGGTGTCCATCAGCGATATAAGCCGTCCTTACTTTGTTTTTGAAGAGCTCGGTGATTTTGTCCAGCCATGTTTTCTCTGTCACCGCCCAAAATTGATGAATTTGCGGCACCAGCTCAAACTCCATCTCAAAACTCGGTTTTTTTTGAGAGACCACTTCATCTATCACATCAGAAATAGCGGATACTTCTGGATAAACCAACAAAATGGGTTTCATCGTCGTATTCCACTGCAAAAATTTATGAAGATGGAGTTGTTCTTTGGCATTGAGTGTCTGCTCGTGCTTTTTGATGCGATTATTCAAATATTCCAAAATCGACGAGCCCGTAATAATACCCGTATGCGGCTGTCCAGCATCAATAATGCGATAGACAAAATAGGCTTTTTCGGGCTGCTCCAAGATCATCCCAGAAGTCAAAAAATCCTTAAAATTCTTCTTCGCCCCTGACGCAAAAGAATCAGGCGATGAAATCAAATTCATATTGGGTTGTAATGCCTTAAATGGTTTTATCTTCATGGTCTCTTTTTATTTTTTTTCAAATATGGAAGGTATGGAATGTCGTGCATGGAATGTCGTGCATGGTATGTCGTGCATGGGATGCCGTGGTGGAATGTCGTGCATGGAATGTCGTGCATGGAATGTCGTGCATGGAATGCCGTGGTGGAATGCCGTGCATGGAATGTCGTGGTGGAATGTCGTGCATGGTATGTCGTGGTGGAATGTCGTGCATGGAATGTCGTGTATGGTATGTCGTGGTGGAAT
>CAMZKG010000203.1 GCA_947311105.1 uncultured Saprospiraceae bacterium | reverse complement strand
TTTGCTCGCTGGTTGAGTCACTCGCTTTGCTCGTTGGTTGAGTCGCTCGCTTCGCTCGCTGGTTGAGTCACTCGCTTTGCTCGTTGGTTGAGTCGCTCGCTTCGCTCGCTGGTTGAGTCGTTCGCTTCGCTCGTTGGTTGATTCGCTTGTGCTAAGTATCGGGCGGTAGCATCAACTAGCGAAGCGACTCAACCAGCAAAGTCCGAAGGACAAGCGACTCAACCAGCAAAGCGACTCAACTTTCTCAACTTCATCAACCATCAACACGAATCTGTTAGAGACAACAAATTTTGAATAATCACGTTTTGATTTTCTTTTCACGGGATATTTAAACCAAAAATATAATACGATGCCGAAGAATCACGATTTGCATAAGATTTACGACGAAAATGGCAATATGCTCAGCCCAATGTTGCCCGATGATGTTAGGAATTTTTTGATTGACATTGATGGAACAGTTTGTGATGATGTGCCCAATGAAGAGCCAGAAAGAATGGGAACCGTAGCGCCGTATCCTGATGCACTACGTATCTTGAACAAATGGTATGATGAAGGACATGTCATATTCTTCTTTACATCAAGGACTGAAGCTCATCGGGAGATTACAGAGTATTGGCTAAAAAAGCATGGTTTTAAGTATCATGGGATTCTTTTTGGGAAACCACGAGGGGGCAACTATCATTGGATTGATAATCACATGGTTAGGGCAACTCGTTTTAAAGGTAATTTTACGGAGTTGGTGACCAAAACCAATGATATTGAAGTTTTTGAAAATGATGTGGACGACAAGAAATAGTACTCTTTTCTCTATGTTTGATTTGAGTACTTAGGCTTAAATTGGGAGCTTGTACGGAAACCGTGAATGCATTTGTGCATTCACGGTTTCGTTATTTTGTGCTCACGAAGTGTTTTTTTTAGTGTTTTTCGTGGAAAAAGCTCATTTTGTTGTTTAAAATAGCAGAAAATCATTTTTTTTTTGCGTAAGCCTGTCACTTTTTGATAACTTTGCGTAAAAATTAGGGGCAAGTTAGTTCGTCCCAATACTTAATTAAATAAAACGATGAGTCATAAAAAATTAAATGAACTAGAAGCTACTGCGATTTGTGGTAACGATATTAGTTCGTCAGTACTTTATGTGTCCGCCTTAGCTATTTCTTTTGCCGGACAATATGCCTGGATTACGTTGGGAATTGTAGCAGCGGTGTTATTCTTTTTTCGGAAGATATACGGAGAAGTTGTCGGTGCGCTTCCGCTAAATGGTGGGGCTTATAATGCCTTATTAAATACGACATCAAAGCAAATGGCATCATTGGCGGCAGCATTGACGCTACTGTCCTATATGGCGACGGCGGTGATTTCGAGTAGTGAAGCGATGCACTATTTATCTAGTATCATTCACAGTATGCACCATCCGATATTTCATGGTATAGCAGCCTTGGAGTGGATTACTTATGTAGAGTTATCGACTTTTGGTCTTTTAACGGTCTTTGCAATGCTAGCCATTAATGGGATAAGCGAATCCGCTAAGGTGGCGATTTTCATTTTTATCTTTCATTTAGTTTCTTTGGTGTTATTGACTGGGGCTATATTGTTTTTTATGTTTAGACATGGATTTGATCAGTTAGCCGAAAACTGGCATCATGTGTTTGAAGGAGGCTCCGTACGGCATGCGGTACTACTTGGATTTGCGGCATCTATGCTAGGAATTTCTGGATTTGAGAGTTCTGCTAACTTTGTGGAAGAGCAAGAGCATGGAGTGTTTCCAAAGACATTAAGAAATATGTGGATTGTGGTGAGTGTATTTAATCCATTGATGGCTTTTTTGGCTATTGTATTGTTGCCGATTCCGGAGATTAGTACGACTTATAAGACTACTTTGCTTTCGCAAATGGGGCGAATGTCTGCGGGGGAGTGGTTAGCCATTTTGGTCTCTATTGATGCTGTTTTGGTGTTGAGTGGAGCGGTCTTAACGTCTTTTGTTGGGGTGACGGGTTTATTAGAGCGAATGACGTTGGATAGAATTATGCCCCAATATTTTCTGAAAAGAAATAAAAAAGGAGCTTCATATCGGATCATTTTGATGTTTTTACTGCTGAGTTTTTCTGTTTTAATCATCACCCAAGGAAAAGTAGATACCTTGGCAGGGGTATATACGTTGTCTTTTCTATCCGTTATGGGATTATTTATTGCTGGTAATATCTTATTGAAAGCTAGACGGAAGAAGCTTCCACGTCCTGAAAAAGCACCTTATTATGGACTAGCTTTTGCTTTTGCAGGAGTGATGGTGGCATTATATGGTAATATTATTATGGCACCTAAGCCAGGTAATGAAGCCAACTATGCGGTATTCTTGCAGTATTTTGTGCCTACTATGATTTTTGTGGGGGTCATGCTTAATAGAACAGTGCTGTTAAATGGCTTGTTAAGTTTAGTACAATACATTTTTAAGCCTATACAAAGAGGCATGGGTAGTCTTAATATGAAAATTATTGAGACCGTCGATAAAATCAATGATCAAGAGTTTGTCTTCTTTACCAAAGGAGATAATGTCGCCACCTTGAACAAGGTGATGATTTATATCAAAGAAAATGAACACACGAACCATATTAAGATTGTACACGTTCATCCTCCTGGTCAAAGATCTCCTGAAATCTTAAAGAGTGACTTGAAGGTGTTGGATAGAGCTTATCCTAAGATAAATATTGAATTTTTAGAAATCGAAGGAACTTTTGGCCCAGAGTTTATTAAAAAATTTTCTAAAAAATACAATGTACCTATTAACTTCATGTTCATAGGCTCGCCTGGTGATCGCTTCCCATATCGTTTGGAAGAACTAGGCGGCGTCCGCTTAATCATGTAAGGAGTGTAGTGTTCTAAACAGTTGAGCTTACTCCGAAAAGTCGTTGTTACTTTGTGCAATTGCTCAACTGAAACCAATCAAAAATCATTGATGAAGTTGGAGCCTACCGAATAAAAAACAGCCAATAGAATTCTATTGGCTGTTTTTGTCGTTTGGTAGTATTTTAGTATCCATTGGTCATAAATACAGGCTTTTCAATTATTTTTAAGTTAAATTTGTACCACAAAAAAGAACAATAATGACTAGAAGTTTTGGCTATTTTACGGAAGGGATACCCTACAAAGTATTGGACGAACGAACCATCCGCGCTAGTGCGGGCATCATGCTCTTTCTTGGGGCGCTTGCCTTTGTCAATGGATTTGTGTTGAATAAATTTGATATTATTCCTTATATCTCGGGCTTCTTAGCTTTGAATTTTAGCATCGGTATTTTTATTAATCCGCAATATGCACCTACCTATTGGCTCGCTAGTCAAATAGTCAAAGGGCAAACTCCCTTGCCGATTGGAGCGATTCAAAAGAAATTTGCTTGGTCTTTGGGGTTGTTGATGTCTGGAGCCATCTTTGGGCTGTCATTATTACTATTGAAGGATCCGACTTTTTTTAAGCCTGTTTGTTTTTTGTGTGTATGGTGCTTGGCTTTTTTGTATTTTGAATCTGCGTTTGGGATTTGCGTGGGTTGCAAGCTCTATCATCTTTTCTTGGATTGGGGGCTTCTAAAGCGACCAGAAGTAAAACCCAATTGCATGGGGGACTCTTGTGATCTATAGTTTGAGAAACCTTGCCAAGCAAAAGCCCAAGCGAAAAAAATACCAAGCAGAAAGATTAGAACTGGTGGTTTCTTAAACTTTGTTTAGCCCAAGCGGGAAAAACCAAGCAGAAAGATTAGAACTGGTGGTTTCTTAAACTTTGGATATTTTGATCAATTGCGCAAGCGTGCAATTGTTCAACTGACGTGACAGGTGTAGATGTGTAACGGGTATAGCGGAGTGACGGCACCTGAAAGTTAAGCAAAAAGAAATTTTAATTGGGGGGTGATTATTGGAAGGCCCCCTGTACCTTTTTTCTTTAACCCTGCGCCTTTTCCCGTGGCGATACTCGCTGCGCTTTATTGGAGCCAATTCGTGAATTGGCTCTACGGCGATACTCGCTGCGCTCGTCTCTACATCTTGCAAATGAATTTGGAAGGCCGCTCGTTCAACATGCCCGACTTACAGCGTTGAGCAAATTTTTACTTTGTTACCATACGGTTGCCCTTAACCTTGTACCTTTATTCCTTCGATCGGACTTTTAAGTTTACCAATCCCTACCTTGGTACTTCCAAAAGATATTTATTCCTTCGATGCCGGGCTTAGCAAACTGTTTTTTGTATATTTGCGAAAGCACAATAAAACAGCCATGAAAAAACTTTTTAAGATTCTCGGAATATTATTAGTGGTTATAATTTTAGCCTTTGCAGGGTTTTGGTTTTATCTCAAGAGTACCGGGCCAAAATACAGCGGGACGATTGATTTAGAAGGGATTAAAGCACCTGTGGATGTACATTTTGATACCTATGGTATTCCCCATATTTACGCAAGTAATGCCTTAGATGCTTACCATGCGTTGGGGTATGTACATGCGCAAGATAGGTTGTTTCAGATGGAGATGATTCGGCGTTTGGTGTCGGGGCGTTTATCCGAATTGCTAGGGGAGAAGACCTTGAAAAGTGACCGAGCTTTTTTGAATCTAAGGCTGAGAGCGACTGCCAAGAAGGCTGCCGACAAGTGGTTTGCGAATGTAGATGACCCGACTGTCCGAGAAGCCAATGCTTATTTAGCCGGCATTAATGATTTTATTGATCATGGAAAAATGCCTATTGAATTTCGGTTACTCAAAATTCCGATGAAGCATTTTGAGCCGGTGGATATTTATACGACCATTAATTATATGACTTTGGGATTTACGGCGGGCTTGAATGAAGAGCCAATTGTGACAAAGATTTATCGAAAATTAGGCGCGGAGTATTTAGAAAATTGGAATATTGGAGCCGCACCGCTGCCTGATAGTGTCAAGTTGCTTTCGCAAAATGAAGATTTATCTTTTTTCTCGCCGCTTGAAGCTTTGGATGAAATCGGCATGCCGCTTTGGGAAGGCAGTAACGCATGGGTGCTTGCGCCAAAACGCTCCAAATCGGGGAAAGTGCTTTTTGCCAATGATACACACATTAGCTTTTCGCAGCCTTCGGTGTGGTATGAAGCGCATCTGGAGTATCCAGGATTTAGTTTTTATGGCAATTATCTAGCAGGAGTGCCTTTCGGAATTGTGGGGCATACCCGAGAATTTGCGTGGGGGTTGACCATTTTTCCGATGGATAATATGGATTTATACCAAGAAAAATTGAATCCCGAAAATAAAAATCAAGTTTGGGTCAATGACCATTGGCAGGACATGAATATCGTGCAAGAAATCATTCCTGTAAAGGGCGAAAAGGGCATGTATAATGATACTTTACGCATCCCAATTACTCGGCATGGCCCAGTAATCCATGACGCTAAAGAATATATTGCCAATGAAATTAAAAATCCCATTTCTCTAAAATGGGGGGCTTTGGACACCGAAACAAAGTTTTTGCAAGGTGCTAGAGCTTTTGCACATGCCAAAAATATGGATGAGCTTCGAGCAACCGCCGGATTGATGGATGTTTTGGGGCTAAATATTATGTATGGTGATATCCACGGCAATATTGCGAAGTGGAGTTCTGGAAAGATTCCTATCCGCCCCGAACATGTCAACTCTAAGTTGATTTTGGATGGAGCTAGCGGCAAAGACGAATGGCTAGGCTATTATGATTTTTCTGAGAACCCGAAAATTGAAAACCCAGAAATTGGTTTTGTATCGTCTTCTAATGAAGCACCGCCTTTAATTAATGGACGGTTTTATGCAGGTTATTATCCGGCACAGGGGCGGATAGGCAGATTGAATAAACTACTTGCGTCAAAAGAAAAATGGTCTCTCGAAGAGTTTAAAGCCATTCACTTAGATGATGTGTCTGACGTCCACTTGAATATTGTGCAAACTATTCTCAAAGCAACTCCAGAAAAGAGTGACAACGTAGTCTTGAAAGTCTTGAAAGATTGGGATGGGCACAATGGCATCGGAGACAATGGGCCTGTGGTTTTTACCAAGTTAATTTTTAATATTATGAAAGGCGCCACTAAGGATGAGCTCGGTGATGCTGCATTTAACTCCTTTAAGGCGACTTACTTCTTTAAAAATAATTATCAATGGCTAGTCCCTGATGCCGCATCGCCGTGGTGGGATAATGTCGATACGAAGAACAAAAAAGAAAATCGAAAGGAGATTTTTGCGCAAGCTATAGAAGAAACAGAGAAGGAACTCAAAGCGCAGCTTGGTGATAATCCGCTCAACTGGAAATGGGGCAAAGTGCATACCCTGACACACATCCATCCGATAGGTCGAAACGAGACCATGAATAATATCTTTCATTTTAATGTGGGGCCTTTTCCTGCTCCTTCGACGGATGGGGTGCCTAATAAACTTGGATTTATACCTAATGGCTCTGGACTTTACCCTGTCAAAAATGGACCCGCACTTAGAGTGCTTATTGATTTTGCGGATGTAGAGCATTCCCAAAGTATCAACCCGACCGGGCAATCAGGCAGTATTTATAGCCCGCATTATCAAGATCAGGCACAAATGTTTCTTAGTGGAAAGTATCGTCTGCAAATGATGAATGAGTCTGAAATTAAAGAAAACGGTAAAAAATTGGTCATAAAGTGAGCGCTTTTAGTAGCAAGCGAAAAATATATATAGTTTTTATTTGAATTTAATAAAGCTTTCACTATCTTTGTGTTAAGAACGACCCCTAAGACATAAAGCGAGTACCACCATGCCCAAAGGGGCGTCGCCCGCACCAAAAGGGAGCGCCCCAAAGAGCAAAAGCAACATTAAGTTAACTATCAAAATTAAAAACAATGGAACCTACCAACACTTTACAAGCCGTGCCTGTCAGAACTTTGGCCAAAAATCAAGGCCCAATCAATGCGATCATTTTGGAAGATGAAGAGGATAGCATGGAGTTATTGGTCAACTTGCTTGGCCAACATTGCCCCAATGTCAATATTGTCGGTACTGGTGTGTCCATTGCCGAAGCGGTCAAATTGATTACAGACCCAAGTATTCACATTGACGTTGCCTTTTTGGACATTCGTCTGGATGATGGGCTGGCTTTTGATATTTTTAACTTTTTGAATAAGGTCTCTTTTGATGTTATTTTTGTGACTGCTTACGACGAGTATTTTCAACAGGCTTGTGGTTATTATAGCATTGGATATATCCTAAAACCTATTGCCCCCCAAGACCTTGTAAAAGCAGTCGCAAAAGTTAGAACTTACTCAGATTCAGTCTCACTTGATAATCACAATACTTCTATTACGGAGTTAGTGAATCAAATGAAGAGCCCGCACCTTGCGGGAAAATTTCCTATCCCTACTTCTAAAGGTTATTCTTTTATTGAGTTGGACGACATTATTCGATTGGAAGGTTTGGACAATTATACGAAGATTTACACCAAAAATGAGACTTTGATGACCGCTAGAACCATCAAGGTTTTTGATAAAATTTTAGAGCCCCTTAACTTTTTCAGAATTCATAAGCAGCATATCATCAATTTGCGAAATATGAAGCAATACCTTCGCACGGAGAGTTATGTCAAAATGATCGATGGAATGAACATTCAAGTCGCTAAACGTAGAAAAACTGCATTTTTAAAAATTTTGAAAAGCGGGCCCTTTATTTGACGATTCACAGCACTCTATAACCCTGTACCCTAAATTAGGTACTTTTTTTGAAAATAACATGCAAAATACTTGTAATTTGAAGAGCGTGCGCTTATCTTTGTGGCATCTCACAACAAAGTAGCCTTATTTTTGGCTATTTTTAGATTATAATCCACCCAAGAATTCAAACTTGATTATCAAGAAACCCGATGCCGAGCCGATTATTTCGGTAGCAGTACCGGTTAAGCCTCCCGTTATTATGGGTGTGGTCATTCTTTTATTACCGATTTCAAAGACAATCCCCCCAAAGGATTGTCTTTTTTTTCTCTTGTAATTCCTTTTTCTACGTGATAAAAAATAGCAAAACTGAATTTTTATCTAAAAATTTGTGACTACCTATAATAAGTTACCTTTTTTTTTACTATATTTGTGTCATGCGCTAGAACAGTAGGTGCTTAAAATAGAAGTTAGATAACGTTGTGATGTTTTTTTGTATGTTTCTTCTATCATTATTTGATTTTTTTTAATCGTTGGTTTTGCTGCAGTTAGCGTAAAACCATATAAAACTTTTTTATTATGAACAAATTTAATTTGGCAAATTGCCCCCCCCCCCCAGAATTTTAATGGGGTATTTTCTTGGAAATGAATTTCCTTTCAGATTGTTTCTTATGACTTTGATGATGTTTTTCCTTCTTAATTCTGATGGTTACGCTCAAAATGGGTATTCACAGGATTTTCCGAATTGCGGACTTACCGCAGCTAGTGGAGTGGGGAATGCAGAGCCAGAAGGAGATGGATGTAGCCAGTATTTTGGGAATTTTCTTTCCAATCATTTGGAGGACATGATTCCCGAGAATGTGTCTAGAACGGTAAAAATCAAAATCAACGTGGTTTTTATGCAGCGGGAAGATGGCTCTGGTTGTTATTCCATGAGCAATCCCGATCATGTAACCTATTGGAACAACATTTTTGATGAGATCAATGCTCGATTCCAGAATATCGAACAAGAAAGTTGTGGCTGTAGTACTTCACCAGTACACTACAATAATATTCATCTGGAATTTGTCCCCAATTATGTGGAAGTCCAAGATGAATATCACTGGAATCATGAAAATGATCCAAACTTGAGTGGTAATAGTTATGGCTCTTCCTTCTTAAATGAGTGTCACAATCTGGCAAGTCAGGAGCCCGAGTATCAACCAGGAATAGATATGGTTATCACCATTGGGAAATCATCATATGATGCCTATGAACAGTATGATGTACCCTTATGGGAAGTACCAGATATCTCCCCCCATTATTTTATTGGTGGTAGTTCAGTTTGGTATTCGTCCGTAGCAAAATCTATCCCAAGCCAACTAAATCATCAGGCTATTTGGCATGCACCAGATATGTACTTAGGGCATATAAATGCGGAAGAGCATATAAGTTCATGGTATCTTAATGGGCCCCAATTTGAATGGGTGGTTGGCGCTATAATGCATGAGACTTCACATATGCTTTTCTTTACTGTAGGACATAAGGACTGGTGTCAGAAGAATGTAATGAACGGACATAGTTCAATACGGACTTCTTATACTGGATGTCAGGTGCGTCAAATGTACCGTGCCTTAATGACATCTTACGTAAGAAAATATGTCGTTTGCGAAGATGTTTTAGAGCACGACATTACAGTTGATGCGGATGAAGAATGGAATAACAATATGCGACTATATAGTAATGTTGTGGTAAAACCAGGAAATACCCTAAAGATTTCTTGTGAACTATACATGCAGCCCCATGCCAAGATTACGGTGGAAAGGGGCGCTAGGTTAATTCTTGGCGAAAATGCTATTATCGCTAATGGTGGTGTCTGTAATGATGCTGACCATGAGACAAGATGGGCAGGTATTCAGGTCGAAGGTAATAATTCCATTCCACAGAAGAATGCTTATGCCTTGGAATCCTATTCGCTCGTTGCTGGAGATCATGGAATCGTACTTCTATTAAATGGTTCAACGCTTAGAGATGCTCGAACAGGTATCGCTTGCCTAAGTCCGACTCAATCAGGGTCAGATTATTGGGGAGGGTATGTGAATGCTGGTGGGGTTAGTTTCCTTAATAATGGCCGATCCTTTGAGTTCATGTTGTCTAATTTTAACAACAAGAGTGTTATTGATAACTGCTTATTTGAAGGAAACCCTATTGATGAAGATGTTGCTATAACCAATTGGCATAGTAATAATGTAACCATAAAAAATAGCGAATTTAATGACTTCTCTCAAGCCATTTATTCTATTGATGCTGGGATGGATGTTACAAAAAATACATTCAACCGAAATAAAGATGCAATTGCAATGGATAATATGCTGTTTTTGAGTCATAGCTACAACGTGGTTAACAATACTTTCAATCTTAACCATGTTTCCGTTAAAGCATCAGGGGCAAGTAGTTTGATTGTTCGGAATAATGATTTTTTACAAAATGAATTTGGTATATCCATTATGGGGGCAGGACAAGCCACTATTAAAAACAATCTTTTTGATTTTAACACCCTGGGTGTTGATTTGCAGTCAACTGGGTATAACTTTAGTCCTGTACATTGTAATATTTTTTCCGATAATAGTGTTGGGACAAACCCTTCAGGTTATTGTAACGGTATTAGATATAGTCAAAACCAGAATGGACAAATTGTAGATAATTGGGCGGATATGTTCTTAGAAGCCAATGCCACTAATACAGAAAATGGTCGATTAAGTGACTTTGGCACTTCTTCCTTTCCTCCATTAAATACATGGTCACAAAATAATAATGATCGAAATATTGTCACAAAGCCAAATGAAACGGATGTCTTTACTTATTTTTCGCCTGACAATGATTTGTATATTCCACAGTGTTATATTAATGACCCAGATTGTCAAGGGGTGATTAATAATTTCTACTTGTCGACGACTGATGAGTCTGGTAATAGTGGTTCATGTGGGACTATTGGTACATCCGAAGTAGGTGGAGATATTCCTTCAGACAAATTTCCCGACTTGAAGATTCGTGAGACAGAGCCTGAATTAGTCGATAAGAATAATGCAGAGGTTATAGCAAGTATTAAAGATGCATACCAAAATAGCGAGCACGGACTAGTTTTGGGCGGAGAAGCAGGACGAAAACTACTGAATATTTCTCAGCAATTTATCGCCCAAGGCGATTATGATGGATTGGATACCTATTTAACTCAATTTGGCGATGATGTATTACCCTTGAAATATAGCATTGACGTGCAGCGGAAAGATTATACCGCCGCATCGGCAAAACTTAATGTACTCGCTTCTACGGGTGGGCATGATGACTATGTTTTGCCACAACAGCTTTATTTAGATTGGATCGATAGCAAAACAAATTTTGCAGATGATCAAAATTTTTATAATAAACTAGTGGAGCTGGAGCAAAAGGATACGCCTAATTCTGCTTACGCTCGGTCTATGTTGGGTATTTTGTACGGCAAAAAATTTGAGCCAAAGTTGCCTACCATAAATGGTGCAGAAGTTAGAAGTCATATAGCAGCCACAAAATTAAAAGATTTGGTTAGTCCAAATCCATTTGATGGTGAAATGAAGGTTGTTACCACTAATTATAAAGCGGGTAGTATGACTATTTACAATGTATTAGGCATACAGATGTATTCTTCTCGTGTGCTGAATGAAAAAGAACTTAGTATTAATACAACTGCTTGGAAATCAGGTGTTTATTTCTTGTATTTGACAGATGCAATGGGTAATACTCATTTTGAGAAAATTGTAAAACGATAAATTTAACCTACGGGGCGAGCGAGCTCGCCCCGTTTTAAAAGAAAAATGATGAAGACTATATTTTTTATTTTGGGTTTGTTTTTTACTTGCACAATGAGTGCACAGGAGCCTAAAGCCAATTTTTTTAAATTGATAGAATGGGGTGAAGGTGCGCTCCCTAAGGCTTTTTTACATAAAAGTTTTAATGATAAAGTTATCAGATTTATTCCTTTAGATGATGGCTATTTATTGGAATATATCGCTTCATCAGATAGTGGTTTTTTGCCTGGGGGTTTTGTAAAACCTATGGTAAGGTTCTTAAGAATAAATTTTAATTTGGAAGAGGTTTGGAGACTGGATGTTTTGGGCGGAAGTTCGGTAGGTAATGATGTTTACACTATGCACCTTAAGCAAGATATTACGCAAGACGATATAATTATTGATGGGAAATTATATGTCTTTTTTGCAGGTGCTACATTTTTCGCCAATGGCCATTCTGACGGTCAAGTATATTATGTTATCGATATCGAAACTGGCGAACTAATTTACACAAAACTAATGATAAATGGACAAGATGGCTTATACGAAAGAAAGGGGTTTTACCGATATCAAGACTCTCTTTTTATGTTTACAGGTCGAAAGAATGTAGATGCTCCACCTTTTTATTCTAAAATTCACATAATGGATAGATTGGGTAATATTAAAGATAAAATACCAATATCTGGAACAGTTACTACCTATGGTGGAATTCTTAAAAATCGTCCCAAACCAGGAGGATTTGACATTACCTTCAAAGAAACTCCAATTGGCTCGATATCGGAAGAAAAACTATATACAGGCACGCTTGATTCAAATGGAAATTTAGTATATGTAGATACAATGGATGCACGTTTAGAAACAGTCTATTGGAATAAAATACAGAAACAATGTGTGGAAACATACCTCGATAATGGAAATCGTTTTATGGTTGGTATGATGGATACGATTGTTCAGTATCACGAAACGCAAATAAGTGCTATTTATACTACATTTCTTTTGGATTCTAATGGCATTCTCATCAAAGACTCACTATACAACCTAACTCCAAATCCAATATTTCCAATCAATCAAGGATTTCTGCAAGATACTATTTATAATGTTGGTAATATCTGTAAATTAAGTACAGGCGAAGTGGTTGTAGTGGGAAGTGTGGAGACTTTTAATTTAGATGAAGATAATTCACTAATTATGTTTGTGGTGAAGTATGATGCCGAAGGGGAGTTTCTTTGGCGAAAGCATTATAATCCTTTCAAAATACAGGGACAATTTGAATTTAACCGAATATGGACTAGTCAAGTACATGAAGATAAGGATGGTGGAATTTTGATAGGGGGGAAAATATGTTATCTATTTGACACCATCGGTTATCCAGATGGCTATAAAGCATCGGGCTTTCTATTGAAGCTGGATAAAGATGGTTGTTATAACGGAGATTGTGATGGAGGGATTTTATTGGATGCTAAAGATCCATTGGTTAGTTCAGGATTGGATTATAAGTTGTATCCAAATCCAGTATCTGATGTGTTGAATATTGAGTTTACTGAATCATCTAGTTATGAGCTAAGAGTGATGACTTCTGATGGGAAGGTACAATATGCCGAAAAGTCGGTACGAGACGCCAAAAAGGAAATCGAGACTAAAAGTTGGCCTGAAGGCATCTACTTTATATTGATTAAGTCTAACCACAAAATGGCTGTAAAGACAGTCAGCGTGGTTCATTAAAACTCATATAAGGGCATTTTTTCTAACAAAAAAACTTAAAAATCATGAAAAACAAAATCTTACTATTCAGTTTTTTACTCTTGTCTTTGACGGCTTCCGCCCAATATTTTGAAGTGGGCATGATGTGGGTGTATGGGCAATATTCTACTATGCCTGGTTGGCCGCCGTCTATTGGAACTATGACCATTACAGGCGATACCATAATAAATGGGGAAGCTGCGTTTATCATTGACCCACCAAAGCCCAGTTTCAATGGAAATCTTAGTATTAGATATATTGGTGAAAGTGGGCAACAGGTTTTTTATTATATGAATGACGAAAAACGACTACTTTATGACTTCTCGCTAACTGTAGGGGATACACTAGTCGTTAAGGCGTCGTGGTGTTGCCAAGGGAATAACCTAGATACAATTGTAGGTGTTGTTGACTCAGTTAAAAGTATTACGGTAAGCGGTGTGCCATTGAAATATCAAGATTTTGGTACTGCAGATTGGCCTAGGGAGCATGTAGAAGGGGTGGGTAGCTTGTATTCTTTTTTCCCATATCCTCCATTGTTTGATAACGCATATTCTAAACTACGCTGCGTCATCTACCCGAACGGTGATATCTTGAAGTTTACAGATGATGAAGATTGTTACATAATCATGGGCGTCAATGATATTCAACAAAGTGGGCTCGCGATGTATCCCAATCCTGTGATGGACGAATTGACGATAGAAAACAAAGAAGGTAAAGCCTATGAGCTTAGAATTTTTAATCAACAAGGACAGCTTATTTTTACTGCGCCTAGTAGCTATGAAAATAAGAAAATAGCGACAACTGCTTGGGCGTCAGGTACTTACCTAGTTCAGGTCGTGTCCAACGAAGGTGTTTTTATGGATGTACTGGTTAAGCAATAATAGGTTTGAGAAACCTTGACAACCAAAAGCCCAAGCGATAAAAATGCCAAGCGGATTGGTTAAAACTGGTGGTTTCTTAAACCTTGTTTATTTTGTTCAATTGTGCAAGTGCGCAACTGTTCAACTGAAGAAACGGTGTAGCGGGTGTAACGGGTATGGCGGTGTACCGGTACTTTAAGGTCAAGCAAAAAGAAATTTTAGTTGCTGGGTGATTATTGGAAGCCCTGTACCTTTTTGCCCTTCACCCTTTCACCCACAGAGTCAAATCAACAAAACCAAAAATAATCCACTCCTTTAAGCATACGTGTTGATTGGAGATATTTATTCATTTTGGTGACATCAGTTGGCGAAGAGATAGCTATGATAGCTTGATGTTTTTCAGGAGTGAGTACCATATCTTCTTCCGAAAGGAGCAGCTTACCATAAATATCCCGACCGATTTTTTTGGGATTATTGGTGAGCCAATGAAAGGGAATTTGCTTGTCCATTAATTTTTGCGCAAGCAGCTTCCCTTTTTTTCCTGCGCCGAACAAAAGCAATTCCTTGCTAACATCATAATCCAAAGCTAAAAAATAAGGCAATTTTAGATCAAAAAAATGACCTGAATACATCTCCACATTTCGAGAAGTGCGATTGGGATGATCTCGCCAATGATGAATGACTTCCTTCACCGCACTCACCTTCAAACCATATTGATAAAATCTAAAAACCAAATCATAATCTTCTGGATAAATCGGTTGGTCAAAAGCACCGATGCTAACCAAATCGCTACGATATATCATGAATCCAGCCGAAGGCACCACGCACTCCTTATACAAATCTTGATAGTGATGATTGTTTTCGGCCAGTTCATTGAGCCAATTTTGATACTTGACATACCCATTACCTAATTCTTCTTGCGAAAAATATTGCACTTTACCCGTTGCCACATAGCCTTCGCCCAGCGATTCAAGGTGTTTTTTGAGTAGTTTTAATTTATTCTTTGGCATCACATCATCCGCATCCATTCGGGTAATCATACTGCCTGATGACTTTGCAAAGGCTTTTTGTAATGCGGGCACTATACCTTGACCTTCAGACGTATAGACCTTGATTTGCGGAAAACGTTTGGACACTGCCTGCAATATCGCCAAGCTTTCATCCGTCGAGTGATCATCCACAAAAATAGCTTCCCAGTTCGTTTCTGTTTGGCTCAAAATGGAGACAAAGCATTCCGAAAGGAAAGGAGCCGCATTTTTAACAGGAATTAGTATAGAAATCATTGTTTAGAGTATTAGGGCGTTCATTCGACACTTTCGGGGTTTGGGGCATGTTTTGAATCGTCTTGGGCGGCAGCACTAAACTTCTCAACCAGCAAAGTCCGCAGGACAAGCACTCAACCAGCGAAGCGACTCAACCAACGAAGTCCGCAGGACAAGTGTCTCAACCAGCGAAGCGTCTCAACCAGAGAGCAAAGCGAACGTCTCAACCAACGAGCGAAGCGAGTGACTCAACTAGAGAGCGCAGCGAGCGACTCAACCAGCGAAGCGTCTCAACTCCCATAAACCTTCATATACCGCACAAAATACTTCCCAATAATATCAAACTCAAGATTAACCTTAGTCCCCTCTTTAATTTGTTGAAAATTAGTATGCTCTACCGTAAAAGGAATGATAGCGACTCGAAAGCTATGCTCTGTAGGCTTAACCACAGTAAGGCTTACGCCATTGACCGTAATACTCCCTTTCGGAACAATCAAATGACTAAACTTCGAATCAAACTCAAAAGTATAATAAGCACTCCCATCCGCATCTTCCACATCGGTGCAAACCCCAACCGAGTCCACATGTCCCTGCACAAAATGCCCATCTAAACGCCCATTGGCGGGCATGGCTCTTTCGAGATTAATCAACTTCCCAGGCTGCCACTCCGAAAGAGAAGTTAATTGGAGCGTCTCCGCAATGGCAGTAACCCAGTGTGACTCATCATCTTTTTCGGTAACGGTCAGGCAGACGCCATCGTGCGCTAAGCTCTGATCAATTTTTAATTCTTTCGAAATAGGCGACTGTACCTTAAAATGATAATTTCCGCCTTCTTTTTTAATTTCTTTAATTTCCGCAAGGGATTCTATGATTCCTGTAAACATGATTAGTTTCTGATTAATTCGATGTAACCACTCAAAATGTCAGGACGCACAGTCACGCCTGTTACCCGATTTTCTAAGACTTTACACGTGTAAAAATAAGTACCTGCGGACAGTTGTTGCCCTTTGGAAGTCGTACCATCCCAATGAATCGCAGGGTCTTTTGTTTCAAAAACCAAATTGCCCCATTGATTAAACACTTTTAAATCTATTTTGGCAACGAAATGATAGGGAAAGGGAATAAACTCATCATTTTGCCCATCATTATTTGGCGTAAATGTATTGGGTAGCTCATAAGTTGGGCAATTATCCACACATAGTATCGTATCAATAGCCGATTCATTACCCGTAGAATCAAAAGCCGTGATGGCATAGCATCCAGCAATTCCTTCATTGGGGTAATGGGAAAAAGTAGTGTCCGATAGCGTCTCGATGAGCTGCAAATTTCCGCCTACTGCGGGGCTAAAATAAAGCTTAAATCCTTGTAAATCAGTGTCTCCGCAGTTGTTTATGGGATTTGTCCAAGTCAATTGATTGAAGAAATTTCCGTCCAAGTCCACCAAAGAATTATTTAGGCAAATATTGTCAATGGTTAATTCGGGAGTACATGGCGGGATGTCATCTTTGGGTGTGGCGCATGCTTTTTGCGAGAGATTAATTAAGGGCGAAGCAATATTAGTCACACCATAGCTCCCATAACTTTTGATATAGTAGCAATATTCCGTGCCGTTCTCAATGCCTTCATCGGTATAGGTTAATTCTGTGGTCGCCCCAATAGAATCAAATACGCCTGTGACTAGATCCTTGCGGAAAATAGTATAGGAATAATTGTCCCAAGGCACCAACTCTTGCCAAGAAAGATAGTTTCTTTGGTCAGAAGGAGTGATAGAAAGAAAAATGGATGCTGCCGCTTCTGAATACCCTAAAGGTTCGGTTTCTCCATTGACATAAAAGGCAATGCGATAGCTATATGGATTCGCAAATGTATTTAACGAGCCATCCAAATAAGTGGTGTCATTTGCGGAAGCAAAAGTAGGCTTCGTAAAAGATGCACCAGGTATGGGCGTGGTTACAGTGCCGGTAATGCCTATTTCTCTTTCAACGACATACGTATATGGACCCGGGTTTTGTATCGTGTCTAAATCCATTGCAATCGGCTTGGTCCATTCCACTTCAATATCTCCGTTGGCATTGTCCGTAGTATTGACACTAACCTTGGTTAGTAAAGGAATATCACGCCCTAATTGAACGCAGGCTTCATTCGAAGGTAAGCTTTCGACCAGATTGTAAGGATATCCACCCGCAGATATTTTTGCAAATTCCGCAAGGATGCGATAACAATAGGTGCGGCCTTTTTCTACATTCGAATCAATAAACAGATATCGATCATTAACCAAATCTTTGGATGACGGGGAGATTTTGGTATAACCTTTTCCGACTAGTCCTGGGTCACAGGTGTCGATTTGAAATTGATTGCTACCTAGCTTGCGCCAAACAGTAAATGTCCTAAAATAATCTTCGGCAGCGCCTTCACAAGCATAAGGTGATGCCCATGAGAGTTTTATTTGGTCATCATCTGCTTCCGCAATTAGGTCGAGTGGGGGAGGCCCTACGACTTTTATCTGCACCTGTTTTAAGTCTGAAAGTCCTGTAGAATCTAAATAATTGTCCGTTGCCTTAAAAATAACCGAATACTCTTGATCGGAGATGTGTTCGCAGGTCGTTTGCCAAAAAAAATGCCCAGTTACAGGTGGTGTGGCATAACCATTGGGGGCTGTAAAGGTTGCCGCACCAAAATTAGCCACAAAAGGACCACCTAAAGCATTAATTTTTACCAATTGTCCAGAATCGGGGTCTGTACCAATGACGTCAAAACTAATCGTATCCCCAGCAATCACACAAATATCTTCGATAGTGGCTATTTCTGGTGGCTCATTATCACAATTTTCTATGTGAATCTGCATATCACGAATCGTCGTGTCAATAGGAGTGCCACCCCGATATTCGATGATATATAGGGCAATATTATACTCTCCGGCGGTTTGTGGGGCATCCCATACGATATCCCCAGTCTTGGGATCCACCGCAAAATTATTATTGGGACCAGGGTTGATATTGCTGGGATATACGTAGCCAGGGATAGGCATCCCATTGCTCATCAACGGCTTGGTTAGGATAAAAGCTAAGCTATCTCCGTCTAGGTCATAGGCATTGGGATTGTGGATAAATCTTTTACCGACACAACCAAAATCAATGGGCGGTTGAAGAATGATTGGGGTGCTGTTACAGCCTTGAAATTGGGGATTAAGGAAAGTATAAGTCGTGGAAATATGCATGGGCGTAAAGACCGAATTAGGGATGTTGACTATTCCCGCATTTCGATTGTGGTCTGTTGTGCTGATGACATAAGTAGAACGACCAGAATAGGTGTGAAACGCTTCATATCGGTTGAGCTTGATGTCGTTACCAATAAAAACGCCGCTACCGTTTACACGACCTGCTGTGGACGTAAGTCCATCGCCCCAATCAATGATGATGGAGTCTTCATCGGCGGCATTCATGGACGCTTTGGCATAGGTCAGTACCGTGGCTTTGATGGTTAGCCCACAGTCTTCTGCCTGTTCGATGACAATTTCTCCTGCGCGGATATGTGTGGCTAGCACATCCAATTGGTTAGTCAGCAAAAGCACAAACACCAAAAAATATTTAGGGGTTCTCATAAGGTATCGGTTCGACTCATCATTAAAATTTGAATATAAAACGCCAGCAGCTAGCATCCAGTAACTAGCAACTAGCAACTAGTCTCAGTTTACACAGATTCAAAGATAACGATATTTTTTGTACCTGGGTATCTGCGACTTTCGTCAAAATGAAAAAGTGGACATTTTAGTGCTTCTTCCGCTGGACAGACGAACGGCCGTTCGTCTCGACGTGCCACGATCTAGAAACTAGCAACTAGCAACCAGCACAGCTTACAAAAAATTAGCAATTTCTTCTTTCAATGCGCTTTTGGCAACTAATAGATCCGTCGGCGGTGTTTTTTCTAGTTGTGCAAACAATGCTTTCGCAAAATCTTGCGTAGAAGCATCTTTGGGTACTTGATTGCCTGCTTGCTGTATGATGCCAATAAGTTGCTCTTTAGCTTTGACAAATTGTGCCCACACTGGAGCCGAAACATAGATTTGTTGTGCTAGATTGTGCTCAAACTCCTGTTGGACAGACACCAGCATCATCATTTGAATTTGCGAAGCTGTGTCCGCATCCAGGTTTAATCGGCTAAACTGCGCCGCGGGCTCTAATCGCTCAGCCAATAATACCAAGCGCTCATACGCCTGTATACGCATCGGAAAGCTTTGCTTTTTGGTATCCTTTTGGAGCTCTAAAAGGAACTTCTTATTTTCATTTTCTTGAAAATTTTTGAGCATCATATACACTAGTCCCATTATAGCTAGTAAGGGAATAGTAATCCGTAAAATATCGAGAACAGCAGAATAATTCATAGAAAAGACAACAATTTTGGCGCAAAGTAGTTTGTTTTCTTGTATATTTGTAGAAATACGAACATTTTTTTAGGTCTTTGCCCTAAAATCTTTAAAAAAATTGAACATGGAAGAAATTAAAACTCAAGTAGCTCCAGTATCTATTACAGATGCGGCTATTGCTGAAATGAAGAAGTTGCAAACAGAATTAGAAGTACCTGAAGGGTATCACCTACGCTTAGGCGTTAAGGCTGGTGGTTGTTCTGGTTTCTCTTACATGCTTGTTTTTGACCAAAAACAAGAAGGAGATACTATTTATGACTTTGAAGGACTTTCTGTTGTTTTGCACAGTGAGCACATCCAATACATTAACGGAATGCAAGTTGATTTTGTAGATGGACTTGAAAATCGCGGATTTACCTTTACAAATCCTAACGCGCAAAGTAGCTGTGGGTGTGGAGATTCTTTCTCTGTCTAATCCAATGTATTTCTTTGAAAATTCTTAACTGTTTAGGTACTCCTGTTTTTAGACTTATAAATAGTTACAAAAACTCAAAAGTAGCAATGTGCTTTAGCATTGCTACTTTTTTTGTATGTTTGCTCTATGGAAAATAATCAAAATACCCCCAATTTTTTAATGGTTCGTCCCGCATCTTTCGGAGTGGGCGATAGTGCTACCCAAATTAGTATTTTAAAGGAATTTGATGTGGTCGTAGATGTTTTGCGCAAGCATGGACTTAATGTACTGGTCGTGGATGATACCCAATCATCCCCCAAAACAAAAGCCATTTTTGCGTCTCATTGGATTTCTACCCATGCGAATGGTCATGTTATTCTGTACCCTTTATTGGATAAAGAGCGTCGGCTTGAGAGAAGAAAAGAGATTTTATCTCAATTAGAGAAAGAGTTTGTCGTCAAACAATACCATCATCTTGAGCAGTACGAAGCCAACAATCGTTTCTTAGAAGGCACTGGTAGCATCGTTTTTGACCGTACCAACAACGTGGCTTATGGATGTACCAGCCCGCAGACGGATGCGACGCTTTTGGCAAAATTGTGCGAAGAAATTGAGTATCAACCCGCTTCTTTTCGGGCAACCGATATGGATGAGCAAGCAATCTATCACACGGATATGATGATGATGGTGGCGGATGCGTTTGCGGTCGTCTGCATGGAAGCGGTGCAGGATGGTGCCGATGAGCTTCTACTAAAACAGTTTTTGAGAACGACCAACAAGCAAATCATTAACATTTCGAGAGAGCAGATGTATGCCTTTGCAGGAAATATGTTAGAAGTTAGCGCCAAAGACGGACGTAAATTTACTTTGATGTCGGATACTGCCAAAAATTCCCTTTCGGTAAGGCAATTAGAACAAATTCAGTCTTTTAATCCCATTATGGCTTGTGCTATCCCTAATATTGAAAAGCATTTGGGTGGGGGCATACGCTCTATGTTAGTTGAGTTATTTTTGAAAAGAAGATAGTTATTGCTTGAACTCTTAGATAAAGGGAGAAGGGTAAAAAGAAATTATTTGTTCTAGCAATTATACCATTTGGCTAATCAATTGCACAATTGCAGGCTTGAACAGTTGCACAAAAATTTGCGAATTACTCCGAGTCAAGCAAGCAGACCGAGTGGACTTGTAAATTAATTTGCAAGATGTAGAGACGAGCGCAGCGAGTATCGCCACGGGAAATGGTAAAGTGCAAGCAAAAAGAAATGGCACACTATCCATTTTGCTACCGTTTTTCTTGAATTTTACGTATTTTGGCAATTATACCATTTGGCTAATCAATTGCAGGTTTGGACAGTTGCACAAAATCCCAGCCCCACAAACTACAACAAACTCAAGTCCCGAATCAAAATACGTCTGCGGTCAAAGTGAATAATATTGCTTTTCTTCAGAGAGTTCATTACAAAAGTGACGGTCTGTCTAGAAGTCCCCGTAATATTGGCAATATCTTGCTGCGTAAAGGAGTGCTTTATTAGGGTCTCATAGCCGACCTTCGTGCCCACCATGGAAGCGGTTTCTTTGATAAAATTGACAATTCGGCTTTTGGCATCATTAAAATGAAAAGATGCTAGCTTCTCTTCCTTTTGAACTAGTTTTTTGCCTATTTCATTGAGTAATATGGTTAATAAAATAGGATGTTGGGCAGTAAGCATTTTAAAAGTATCCACTTGGATGACTAGCACTTCCGTTTTGTCTGCGATGCTAACAGCTGATTCTGTAGTGTCAGAAGAGCAAAATAATGCGTTTTCCCCGAAGAAGTTGCTAGGGTAGATGATGTCTTTTATCATCACTTGCTCGCTGTCTCCGATGGTATGAATTTTGACCATCCCGCCCAGAAGGAAGTAAATATTTTTAGGGGTAGAGTCCTGCGAGAAGATGGCTTTTCCTTTCGGAAAGCTTTGTATTGCGCCAGCCGCAAAGAAAGCATCTAGAACGGGGTCAGGGCACTCGGCAAATAGTTTTGAAAATTGGTCTGATTGAAGATTGTGTATCATATGTGAAGGTTTGTATGTCCAAAAGTAGGCAATATAAAGATGAAAAAAAGATACAAAAATTTTGATTTGTGTGATGGATTTTGTTTAGGTGAGTGTCTTAAGTTGTTGATTATTATATAGTTATATGTATTTTGAATGATAAAAAATACTATTTTGATGGGGTTTATATGTTAATAAATTTCATAATACAAGATGCTTTTTCGCACAAAAATCAACTATTGTGCAAATATGAGATGGATGCTAAGTGTGTTAGCAGACAGTATTTGGCTAGAATTAGACCTTTGTAGGAGAAAATAAAAAAAAAGAACCGACTCTTTAGACTATTTTGTTATATTTGTCGTCCTATAAATACTTCAAACAAACACACAAACTCAATCTCCTATGTCGGCAACGATAGTTTACACTTCTTTTTTAGGAATCATGTACGTAATCAGAAAATCTGCTCAGATTTTTAGGCAGAAGCATCACCCCGTTAGGTCGTCCGTTTCTTGATTCCTTTATAAATTTTAAACCGACCAAGTCCCATTCTTTGCAGAAAATGCCTAAGTGAGACCATCAGTACACCCAAACCATATTTTGAGCTTCTTTTGAAGTTGATGGAAGATGCTTCTGGAAAGTATTTTGTTGGGCAAGATACTTCTCCTATTCGAAAATTAGCGTAGATTATTTGCGAAAGCATCTCGTTGTCAAAGATAAAGTCATCATCATTTCCATTGTAGTTGATAGATTCTAGTACTTCGCGGCTGAAGGCACGATACCCTGTGTGGTATTCTGACAGCTTGTGGTTAACAAGTATATTTTGCGTAAGCGTCAAAAAACGATTGGCAATGTATTTATAGATAGGCATACCCCCATCTAACGCACCTTTTCCTAGGATTCTAGACCCTAAAACAACGTCATATAAATCTTCCCCAATCATGTTGACCATAGCAGGTATGAGCTGTGGTGTGTATTGGTAGTCAGGGTGCAACATGATGATGATGTCCGCATTTAGCGCAAGCGCCTTATTGTAAAGTGTCTTTTGATTGCCACCGTAGCCTTTGTTGGTCTCGTGGCGGATGGCATGATTGATACCAATGGCTTTGGCGACTTCAATAGTGTTGTCTTTACTTGCATCATCACAAAGAATAACATCATCCACTATGTCAAAGGGAATCTCCTTGTAGGTTTTCTCAAGTGTCTTATTCGCATTATATGCGGGTAGCACCGCTACTACTTTTTTGCCTTTATACATCGCCTATTTTTGTTGAAGTCGCAAATATACAGAAAAATGAGCTTAGACGTTTTAAATTAATTATTTAAGTTTCTGATTAACGGGATTAACGGTGTAGCGGGATAACGGTGTAGCTTACTCCTAAAAGTCGTGGTAAAACTATAGCTAAAGAATGAAGCAAAACTTTATTTGGTTCAATTGTGTAATTGATTGGCTAGATGGAATTATTGTTAGATAAAAATTTCTTTTTGCTTGCTTTTTTTAGCGAAACCCCACCAAAGAGCCCCTTTGTTAAGGGGTACTTTATGGACAAGCAAAAAGAAATTGCAAGACCACTCATTCAACAGCTCGGCTCGAAGCGATGAGCAAATTTTCATTTTGTTACCATTCGGTTTCCATTAAGAAAGGGAAACCTATGGAAGGGTTTCAAGAAAAGAAACAAAATGAAAATTTGCGGAGCCGAGAGAAATAAATGTACATTGACTTCTCGGAGTGGACTCAACGTGACTTCATGTATGCTTAATTTTTAGGGCACAAGAAGTTGAACTTATATATACCGCCAGAAACTCGATTGCCAGGCACCCGAACGGCCGTTCGGCTCAATATTCCCTATCGCCAGTAGCTAGCATCTTAGAGATTCCGAAGTTTGCGACGCAAAATCTTGCCTACATTTGATTTGGGTAGCTCATCAATGAACTCAATGACTTTGGGGCGCTTGTATCCTGTTAGGTTTTCTTTGGCAAATGCCTTTATTTCTTTTTTGGTTAAAGATTTGTCTTTTTTTACCACAAATATCTTGACTACTTCGCCAGAGTGCTCGTCAGGAATCCCAATAGCGCCAATTTCTAGAATTTTGGGGTGTGCTACCAAGACATCTTCAATTTCATTAGGAAATACATTAAAACCAGAAACCAAAATCATATCCTTTTTGCGATCGACAATCTTTAAGAAGCCATCTTCGTCTATTTGTCCGATATCCCCAGTATATAGCCAGCCATCTTTAATGGTTTGGGCGGTTTCTTCTGGGCGATTATAATAGCCTTTCATGACTTGGGGCCCTTTGGCTAGGATTTCACCTGGTTCATTGAGTCCAAGTTGGTTGCCTTCTTTGTCGATGATTCTGATATCAGTTGAAGGAAAAGGAAGGCCGATGGTGCCCAATTTTCCTGTTTTATTAGTGAAAGGATTGACGCTGACGATGGCACAAGTTTCGGTTAGGCCATAGCCTTGCGCCAAATAACAGCCTGTTACTTCTTCCCATTCAATAGCTACAGGAGTTTGTACTGCCATGCCGCCGCCGATGGTGATATTTAATGCGCTAGTATCCATTGCTCGAAACTTTTTATTCTGCAATAGCGCATTGAATAGAGTATTAACCCCGGTCATTAGTTGGATTTTATTGCCTTTAAACTCATTGACCAGTTTTTTGATGTCTCTGGGATTGGTGACTAGGATATTATTTGCACCTAGGCTAAATAGCGCCAAACCATTGACGGCAAAAGCAAAAACATGGTATAAGGGTAGGGGACAGAGTCCGACAATATTCTCTTTGGGCAAAAATGGTTCAACGACTGCTTTGATTTGGAGCATGGTGGATACCAAGTTGTCATTGGTCAACATAGCTCCTTTTGATACGCCCGTAGTGCCACCAGTATATTGGTGGATGATGACGTTGTCTTTAGGGTTGTCAAACGGTTTGATAGAGAATTTTTTGCCCTGCTTTAGGGCTTCAGTAAAAGAAACGGGATTTGGTAGGTTGTACTTGGGAACCATCCCTTTGACTGTTTTGACCACAAAATTGACCACTTTCCCTTTGGCAAAACCTAGGAGCTCCCCGATACTCGTGGTGATGATGGTTTTGATGGGTGTTTCCGCAAGGATTTTTTCTAAATTGGCAGCAAAATTATCTAAAATGATAATCGCTTTGACTTCACTATCCGTAAATTGATGAAGCATCTCCCTTGGCGTATAAAGCGGGTTGGTATTTACGACCGTTAGACCTGCACGTAGTGCACCAAATAGTGCAATTGGGTATTGTAGTAAATTGGGCATCATGATGGCAATCTTGTCTCCAGGCTCCAGACCCCTAGATTGAAGATAGGCCCCAAAATTATTAGAATCTTTGTCCAATTGATTAAAAGAAATGGACTTGCCCATACACGTAAATGCAGGTTTGTTGCCATGTTTTTTTAGGGCTTCATCAATGAGCTCTACTAAGTTTTCATATTGACTTGAATCCACGTTAGCAGGTACGCCTGGCGGAAAGTTTTTTAACCAAAATCTAGATTCACTCATTTTGTTATTATTTAGGTCAGCCCCTTGCGGGGAAAATACGTTATTTCCGTAAGGTAAAGTACTATTTTCCTTGCGGATAAATGGCAATTAAATACCGTTTTTTTAAGGCTTCATGCCTAGTCTTGGGGTTCAAAAATGTCAAATTAAGGCTAGAGACATTAGTTTGATTGTATGTTTTCATGATTAAAAAAGGGATTTTGGCTTTTTTAATCATGGATAAACCAATTTCGTCGGTAGAAAGAAAACGATCTTTTGACGAAAGTTGACTAATCTTCCTTTTTGTACCTATGACCTTTTGACTATAGAAATTTTCCGTGTAGGAAAGTATTCTAAAGTTGGAAAATTGTTCTGCTTCCTTTGGATGTTCCTTTAGCCATTTGCCTACTTGTACACCACTTTGATAGTTGGATAGCCTAGGGTATATGTGCTCGTTTTGGATAAATCCCAAGCCAATAGACCATATCGCTGTCCCAACCACTAAAGCATTTTTTTGCGAAAGCTTAATGAAACTCCAAATTGTCAGCGCAAATAATAAAATACTTATCATCGCAACGACAAATTTTACAGGTGTAAATATATAAAATAAAAGTAGAAATAAAAGCATCCATAGCACGAAAATTAGAAAGGCTTGGGATTTGTGGAGAAAATGTTGATTTTTTTTGGTTATTTTGTCTAGATAAGCAGCGGTTAGTATGGCGCAGAACGGGGCTAGAAGATATAAGCTGTCGGCGTGGAAATTCATCGTAAGTAAGATGAGTAGCTGGATAATAATACCCATGATGCTGATGTTTTCTGGATATTTTCTTGTATTTTTTTCAATATTTGGCCCAAAAGATTGAGTTACTTTGTCAATAAAAGCAAGAGTAAATAATATTATCCAAGGTAGAAACCCCCATAAAAAGTTAAAGTAATTTTGGGGTGTTTGGTTGGGTTGCCCCAAATGCCTAGAAAGAAATAAATCTATTCCTGAGTAGCTGGAGCCGCTGATGATGAGCTGTTTATCTAGTGCATAAATCATTGGTGCGAGAAAACAAGCAATAATAATAAAACCTAATACCCACTGCCATTTAAAGATGTCTTTCCATTTTTGTCGCAAGACTAAGTCGCCCCCAATAATAAAAATAGGGATGAGTAATCCGATGACTCCTTGGGCGAGCATCGCGAACGATATCCCGATGATACCTAGTAGGAAGTTTTTGGTTTGGTGGTTGCGGAGATATACGATGATTTGCCAGACAGAAAAAATAATGCTACCGAATAGTATGGTATTTGGTTGCCAATTAAGTGCAAGGGTAGTTAGACCTTGCGTGGAGCCAAGGATGATGGCTGCGATTCTTCCTGCCCGCTGCCCATAGTAGGTCTTGGTGAGCTGAAAAGTCGAATAAATCCCTATAAATGTAAAAACTACTCCAAAAAGCTTGTAACTAAAGTTCGAAACCCCAAAAAGTTTGAAGCTTAGTATGGGAAGCCAAAAAAGTAAGGGCTGGTCGGAAAAACGGGCGTTTTGGGTGTTGATATGAAGCCAATCGCCATTATTGAATAGCTCAAGAGAGATGGAAGCGTATTTAGCAGTGCTTAAACCGAATACATCTACAAATAGCCCTGTTACGAGAACTAAAATGATAGAAAAAATTAGATAGCGATGGATGTTTCTTTCCTTGATGACCATGAAATTGATTTAACATTGGTTGCAATGTAGATAGATTTTGGTGAATAAATAACAAAAGCAGGCACAAAAAGGACGTTTTAGCGCAAAAATTGCGGGTAGCTTACCAATGGGTGGTTTAGCCATGTTGTTCGTTATTTTTGGCGGTTGTTTTGGATGGAAAATTTGGGAGTTGTGATGATGGATGTATAGCAAGTCCCGTTTTTTTGAGGGTAGTTGGGGGTGAAAACAAGGAGATAAACAGAATGAGATTTTGGGTTGCCACGAGAAATACATGTAAGATGACTTTTTGGAGTGGACTTAATTGTTTTTTTCTTAGAATATTTTTTATAACTAAAACCTTATAACCAGTTGATTATTAGCCTTTTAGGGTTGTTTAATTTGAAGAATAAAAAGCAAAAGATACAAATAGCTTGGTTAATAGGTAAAAAACTGTTACCTTTGCAGCCAATTTTAACCTTATTGTTCACTTAAAAGAGGATTCTTTCAATGCTCAACGACGAAAAAAACATTGACAACCAAGAAGATACGAATAAAGACGTATCAGAAAATCTTGACACATCAGCTAATGAAGAAAAAGTAATTGGCTTCGATGACGAATTAACTGAAGAAGTTATCAACTTTGATGACACACCAGCTACACCAGTTGCAGAAACTACGGCTACCGTAGAAACAACATCAACAACAGAAGAAGAGTCAACGACTAAGACACTTGAAACGTTAATTGATGATCAGTCTGCTATTCTTGAAACAGCTCATGATGATTTTGATTGGGATGGTACGGATGATGATCAGACGGATTATTCTCCAGAAGAATACAAAACCCTTGCGGATGAGTATGCTAATAATTTGACAGCATTAGCAGAAAGTCAAATTGTAGAAGGTAGCGTCCGTGAAATAAATGGACGTGATGTCATCATTGATTTTAATTACAAAGCAGATGGAATACTATCTGTTTCAGAATTTCGAGACCAACCGGACTTAGCTCCAGGCGATTCAGTTTTTGTATATGTGGAGAGCTTAGAAGATAAGCGAGGTCAGCTGTCCCTATCAAGACGGAAGGCAAAGATTTTACGTGCTTGGGAAAGTCTAGTAGAGTCTCATAATGAAGGTACTATTGTAAAAGGTACTGTAGTGAGTAAGACAAAAGGTGGTTTGATTGTAGATTGTGGTGGCTTGGAGACATTCTTGCCAGGTTCACAAATTGATATTAGACCGATTATTGACTACGATGCTTACGTTGGAAAAACAATGGAGTTTAGAGTTGTTAAGATTAATGAGGCCATTAAAAATGCGGTTGTGTCACACAAAGCCTTGATAGAGAGTGACCTTGCGGAACAAAGAGATAAGATAGTAGCTACATTAGAAAGAGGCCAAGTACTAGAAGGTGTGGTTAAGAATATCACAGATTTTGGTGCATTTATGGACTTAGGTGGCGTGGATGGTCTGTTATATATTACGGATATTTCATGGGGTAGAATTAAGCACCCAAGTGAAGTGTTAGAGTTGAATCAGAAGTTGAATGTTGTTGTACTTGACTTTAACGAAGATAAGAAAAGAATTTCTTTGAGTTTGAAGCAGTTGCTACCACATCCATGGGAAGTGTTAGACGAGACAATTACTGAAGGTTCTGTTATAAAGGGTAAAGTAGTCAATATTGAAGATTACGGCGCATTCCTTGAAGTTATACCAGGAGTTGAAGGATTGGTACACGTCTCTGAAGTTACATGGAGCAATCAGCCAGTAAATGCCAAGGAGTACTTTACATTAGGAGAGTCTTATGATGCAAAAGTAGTGACGATTGATAGAGAAGAGAAGAAGATGTCTCTAAGTATCAAGCAGTTGTCCGATGATCCATGGAATGTAATTGAAGAAAAGTTCTCGGAAGGTACAAAGCATACAGGATTAGTGAAGAATTTGACACCATACGGAGTGTTTGTGGAGTTAGATGAAGGGATAGGAGGAATGATTCATATTTCGGACTTGTCTTGGTTGAAGCGTTATTCGCATCCATCTGAATTTACGAAAGTTGGACAGAATATAGATGTTCAGGTATTGGAGATAGATAAGGAGAATAGAAAGCTGTCGTTAGGTCATAAACAATTGGAGGAGAATCCATGGGATACTTTTGAAAATGTATTCCCAGTTGGGTCTTTCCACGAAGGCACATTGGTCAGAAGAGATGAGAAGGGAGCTATTGTACAGTTGCCTTACGGCTTAGAAGCTTTTGCGCCGCTGAAGCATGTTAAGAAAGAGAATGGAGCGATGGCAGAAGTGAATGATATCTTAACCTTTAAGGTGTTGGAGTTCAATAGAGATGATAAGCGTATTTTAGTGTCCCATACTCGTTATTTGGATGCTATTAAGCGTGAAGCAGGGGAGATAGTAGAAGAGACGAAGCGTCAAGAAAAGAAAGTTATTAGGAAGTTTGTTGAGAAGCAAAAATCTAAGACCGAAATCACGACATTGGGCGAGATTGAAGGGTTTGGAGACTTGAAAAAACAGCTAGAAGGTCAAGCTGCAAAGGCTAAATTGGAAGCTGAAGAAAAAAAATCAGAAGAAGAGTAAAAAAAGTACAAAAAAACTTGCGCGGTAAGATATAGGTTCTTATCTTTGCAATCCCTTAGCGAAAGAGCTACGGGAAGATTAAGAAAAAGTTCATTGACAGAGGAATAGAATATTAGATTATAGGCCCGTTGAAGAATATTCAACTATGGAGAGTTTGATCCTGGCTCAGGATGAACGCTAGCGGCAGGCCTAATACATGCAAGTCGAACGGTAACATGTCCTTCGGGATGATGACGAGTGGCGCACGGGT
>CAMZKG010000202.1 GCA_947311105.1 uncultured Saprospiraceae bacterium | reverse complement strand
TATTTTACGCAACTCAGCCAAAAACATTAACTTGCATTAAATAGAAAAAAGCCAGTGTTTATAGGGCTTTTTGCTACTTTTTTGCCAAAATAATGACCGAACCATTGAATTAAAAAAGTACTTACGATTACTTACGAGTGCCTAAAGTACTTAGGAGTTGTGCTACCGCCCGTTATATGGAGCGTTAGTTGCACAGAGTAGAGAAGCGATATTGAGATGCGAAAGCATCGAATGCCGCTGCGGCAGCAACTCCTAAGTACTCTTAAGTATTTCATTACCCATTCATAGACATCAAAAACTCATCATTAGTGACGGTATTTTTCATTTGGCGCATAATGAACTCCATAGCTTCATCAGGCTTCATGTCTGCTAGATGTTTGCGGAGAATAAACATACGTGAAAGCGCTTCTTCATCCATTAATAACTCTTCGCGACGGGTGCTTGATTTGGTTAGGTCGATAGAAGGGAAGATACGTTTGTTTGCTAGAGAGCGATCCAATTGTAACTCCATATTACCAGTACCCTTAAATTCTTCAAAGATGACGCCGTCCATTTTTGAACCTGTATCTGTCAAAGCAGTTGCTAGGATAGTCAGAGAGCCGCCATTTTCGATATTTCTTGCTGCACCAAAGAATTTTTTAGGCTTTTGGAGTGCATTGGCTTCTACACCACCAGAAAGTACCTTGCCGCTAGAAGGCGCCACCGTATTGTAGGCCCTAGCCAAACGAGTTATAGAATCTAGTAAGACAACAACATCGTGACCAGATTCAACTAAGCGTTTTGCTTTTTCTAGTACCATGCCAGCCACTTTTACATGGTTGCTAGCAGGCTCATCAAAAGTAGAAGCGACTACTTCGGCGTTTACGCTACGCTTCATGTCTGTTACTTCTTCGGGACGTTCGTCAATTAGAAGAACAATCATATAGCACTCCGGGTGATTTTTAGCAATGGCGTTCGCCATATCTTTTAGTAAGAATGTTTTACCTGTTTTGGGTTGGGCTACGATAAGACCACGTTGCCCTTTTCCGATAGGCGTAAATAGGTCAATCATTCTTACACCGATGTCTTTGCGTGTGGCAACTTTTGGCGTAAGCGTAAATTTCTCTTCAGGAAATAATGGTGTCAAATAGTCAAAAGGCACACGGTCTTTTACATCTTTAGGGTCTTGACCGTTGATGGCCGACACCTTCAATAGCGCAAAATATTTTTCTCCGACTTTTGGGGGTCTGACAAGTCCTTGAACCGTATCTCCAGTCTTTAAGCTAAACAATTTAATTTGAGAAGGAGAAACATAAATATCATCTGGAGATGTCAAATAGTTGTAATCCGCAGAGCGCAAAAAACCGTATCCATCCTGCATCATCTCTAACACTCCTTCACCTTCAATAACGCCATCTAATTCAACATTAAATCTAGGCTTGGGCGGTGCCATCGGTGTCTTTTTGGCTGGGCGCTGCGGTTGTCGTCTGTCGTTACGGTCATTCTGATTGCGCTCGTTTTGGTTATTTTGATTTCTATCGTTCCGATTGTTTTTTGAGTCGTTTTTATTATCAACCTGCTTGTCGGTTTGCTTAGTGCGCTCGTTCCGATTATCCTTTCTTTCGGGTCTATTTCTTTGTTTGACGATACTAGTTGATCTATTGGAGACTCTAGTCGGAATTTGTCTTTTAGGCGCTTCTTTTTTAGGGATTTCCTTTTCGTCGATTTGTTGCTCGATTTTGGTTAAGCTATCTTCAAATAGCTCTGGTTGAGCTTTCTTAGGCGGAGTCTTTTTAGTCGTCTCTGCTCTAGTCGGAATTGGCTTCTTTTTGGGAGCGGCTTTCTTTGGGGCTGGTTTTTGAGTTTTGGTAGGTTTGGTATATCTAGGCTTATCAATAACGATGTCTTCTTTCTTTTTGACGTTGGCCTGTTCGTCAAGGATTTTAAAAATTAAATCCTGTTTGGGTAGCTTAGAGAAGCCTTTGATTTTTAGTTCTTGAGCAAGTGTTTTTAGCTCACTAACAAGCATCTTTTGTAATTGTGCAATGTCGTACATTTCTGTGGAAAAAATTTAGTTAAATTCGATTGAATTTTGTGAAGTGAAAGACCTTTCGGTCAAATATGTAGAAGTTAAATGAAGGAGTATCTCAGATAAGATCAGTATTGAAAAAAAGAAACTGACTTGAGATAGTCGAGATGTATTTAATTCGTTCTTGGGGCAAAAATACGGAAAAATCGGATATTAAAGCATTATCTTTGCAAATAATTTGAATAAAAGCCGATTTTATTCATTTCTTACAGTAAAAAATGGCAATTTTGCCGCCGTTGTTGTTTCAATAACGTATTGTTTTTGTTTTTGTTACCTAACTCTTCCGTTTTATGCTAGAAATTAAGTTTTTGAGAGAAAATCCCGATGTCGTGAAAGCGGGGTTGCGCAAGCGAAATTATAATGACGATGCGCTGAAAATTGTCGATCAAACCATCGCTATCGATACCGACCGTCGCCAATCCCAAACCGCTTTAGATAAATTATTGGCGGAGTCTAATCAATCCGCCAAATTAATCGGAAATCTCTATAGAGAAGGAAAGCGAGATGAAGCTGATAAGCTCAAGCTCGAAGTTGCTTCCGCAAAATCAAAAATCAAAGAACTAGAAGCACATCTTAATGAAACAGAAGTCGCCCTAGAAAATGCCTTGTTGAGTATCCCCAATTTGCCACATGACTTAGTGCCTTTCGGAAAAGGGGAAGATGACAACGAAGTATTTCAAAAATGGAATCAACCATTACCTGACTTGGGTGATAAAGCGCTGGCACACTGGGATTTAGCAAAAAAATATAATATCATTGATTTTGGATTAGGTGCCAAAATTTCAGGGTCGGGTTTTGCTTTGTTTCGGGGAAAAGGAGCTAAATTAGAGCGCGCTTTGATTAACTTCTTTTTGGACGAAGCCGATAAAGCAGGATACGAAGAAATTATTCCCCCTTTATTGGTCAATGAAGCTTCTGCACGCGGTACTGGTCAGATTCCTGACAAGGAAGGGCAGATGTATTATGCAGAAAAAGATGATCTTTATCTGATCCCTACAGCGGAAGTGCCAGTGACGAATATTTATAGAGATGTCATCCTAGATAATGAAGATTTTTCTATAAAAATGACGGGTTATACGCCTTGCTTTAGAAGAGAAGCGGGGGCTCATGGCTCCGAAGTGCGTGGCTTGAATCGGGTGCATCAATTTGATAAGGTGGAAATTGTACGCATCGAGCACCCTACTAAATCTTACCAAGTACTCGACGAAATGTTGGATCATGTACGGGGTTTATTGGAAAAATTGGAGCTACCGTACCGTATTTTGCGCCTTTGTGGTGGAGATACAGGATTTACGTCGGCTTTGACTTATGATTTTGAAGTGTATTCTGCGGCTCAAAAACGGTGGTTGGAAGTGAGTTCGGTGTCTAATTTTGAGACCTATCAAGCCAATCGGCTAAAGTTGCGTTATAGAGATGCTGACGGAAAACGTCATTTGGCACATACTTTAAATGGAAGTGCTTTGGCGCTTGCGCGAATTGTAGCGGCTCTTTTGGAAAATAATCAGACTGAAGATGGTATTTTGATACCTAAAGCCTTGGTGCCATTCACGAGATTTGAGAAAATCGACTAAAAACTACCTTTTGTCGAAAGATTTTGATTATTTTTATCCTAGAATGAACCAAAAGCCTAGTTTGGGCTGTTATGTAATTGGAGTTTTCCAACTTGCCTGTGACAGGGCAATAATATAAAATTTGACATTATGTACATGGGTCTAATGATAATCAGTTTGGTCTTTACAGGTATTGGTATGTATCTGAGTGGACAGCTGAAAAGAAAATTTGCCAAATATAGCCAAATGCCCGTATCCAGTGGCATGAGCGGTGCCGAGATTGCGGAGAAAATGCTTCGAGATAATGGTATTCTTGATGTGAAAGTCACACAGGTGCAGGGGCAATTGACGGATCACTATAATCCGGGTAATAAGACGGTTAATTTGAGCACAGATGTTTATAATGGACGAAATGTGGCCGCGGCAGCTGTCGCAGCTCATGAGTGTGGACATGCCGTACAGCATGCGACATCCTATGCTATGTTACAGTTGCGTTCTGCTTTAGTGCCAGTCGTTAGCTTTTCTGCAAAGATTCAACAGTATCTCTTTATGTTAGGCATGGTGATGATGGGGACGATGGGCAATAAGTTGTTTTTGATGATAGCGATAGCGGCCTTTGCCGGAACGACTTTGTTTAGTTTGGTGACTTTACCCGTAGAATTTGACGCAAGTAATCGGGCGTTAGCTTGGTTAGAAAGCTCCAAAATTGCCGTAGGAAGAGAGCACGATGGCGCCAAAGACGCCTTAAAATGGGCTGCTTTAACTTATGTGTCGGCTGCACTAGCTGCTTTAGTACAATTGTTGTACCTTGTGAGCATATTTATGGGACGCCGCGACTAGCAGAGACGAACGGCCGTTCGTCTTCGTGCCAATGATAAACGCAGAGACAAACGTTCGTTGTGTCAAAGATGCATGAACGCAGAGACAAACGTTCGTCGTGTCAAAGATGCATAAATGCAGAGACGAACGGTCGTTCGTCTTCGTGCCAAAGATGCATGAACGCAGAGACAAACGTTCGTCGTGCCAAAGATGCATAAACGCAGAGACAAACGTTCGTCGTGCCAATGATACATAAACGCAGAGACGAACGGCCGTTCGTCTTCGTGCCATGATACATAAACGCAGAGACGAACGTTGGTCGTGCCAAATGAAAAAAAAACAGAGACAACCAAGTGTTGTCTCAACACATAACCCGATTGATTCACAAGCGAACAGTGACGTTCGTTTCAATACAGATATTATGACAGGAGATATTTCAACAGCAATAGCACAAACTAAAGAGATGATGGATCAAGCCATCGAGCATCTCTACAAGGAATTAAATCAGTTGCGCACAGGTAAGGCAACACCTGCTATGTTGACAGGCGTGATGGTTGATTACTACGGTGCGACGACCCCGCTTGCGCAAATAGCCAATATTGTGACTTTGGATTCAAGGTCTTTATCTATTCAGCCATGGGATAAGTCGGCGGTACCAGCCATTGAGAAAGCCATTATGCAAAGTAATCTTGGGCTCACTCCCCAAAATGACGGAGAAGCCATTCACTTGAATATTCCCGTTTTGACTGAAGAGCGTCGTATTGACATCGTAAAACAAGCCAAGCATTTTGGAGAAGAAGCAAAAGTGAGCGCACGTAATGCAAGACATGAAGCATTGACTTTTATTCGTGCCGAAGTCAAAGACGGCTATCCCGAAGATGATGGCAAACGACTAGAAAAAAAGCTAGACGAATTGACCAAAGAGTACGGAAAAAAAATTGATGATATCGTCAGCGCAAAAGAAAAAGAAATTTTGACAGTATAACGGCATTGGAAATTTATTCCCAAGATTTACACGAGACCAGACAGCCATCGGAAGCAATTCTAATGGCTGTTTTTATGGCAGTTGGAAATTCATTTCCAACCCAACTAGTCAAATGTTAAATATCAAAAAAACTTTTGTTATCAAGGAAAAAGCTATTATCTTGCAACAGATAGAATACTGGCAAGAGATAGTAATATAGATAAAAGCCACCCACTTTTTGGGGTTTAGAATCAGTTAAGTATCATATTCATTACTATCGAAAGCTCATGATGTCTAGTTTTTTTTATTTAATTAACCGCCGATTTTCGGCACAAAAACATTAAAAATGAAGAAGTTAACCATTCATTCATTCATTCATTCATTCATTCATTCATAGCCCTTCTAGTATTTAGTCTGCTTTTTGTGGGGTGTGCTAAGGATGATACTGGGCTCGACCAGTCCGCACCATCCAAAGAACTGACCAATAATGAAAGATTTAAAAAAGTGGTCGGTGTCCTAAAACAGGGCGAAGATGTTAATAAAGGGATTTCTGCACGTTCTGATAATCCTATTAGTTTAGAAGAAACTATTTGGGGGGTAGAAGCGGCATTAAATGTTTTTTATACAAGACGTGGGGTAGATGCCGACAATCTTGAAAGACAAGAAACTATCTTTTCTATTCCTGTTAACAATGATTTAGTTCAACCAGCCGATGTTTATGCTGCTTACGAAGCTATGTGGGGAGGTATTGTAAGCCACTATGACTCGTATTCAGGAACAGATAAGGCTTTTTTAATGGCTGATTTGAAACTAGAAGGAGTTGCAAATAATTCTGCAACTGTAAAGTTAACAACCGTATTAGGAACTGTAGCTGAGACATATCCAGGCGATAATTGGCATTTTAATGGTGGTGATAATTGGCGACCTGGTGGCTACTATAAAGGACGTTGTGATGGTCAATATCCTGAATTTGGAGCAGATGATAAACTTCAAAATGCGATTAATTACTGGTATAAGAGAGAACATCCTTTAGCTGTTCCTGCCGCTACTCCTTGTCAGAACGGGTTTATTAATATTGAGTATGAACAAGGTTATGCGTTTGATTGGTATAATCCCAACTGGGTTGTAGGTCAAGATCCACAGAAAAAATATTTGCTTTGGGCATATATACCTGAACAAGGGCCCATCGAGAATGTATGTATTCCTTTTCAAAACATGAGGTGGTATTATAATAATTTGGACGTAATAATATCAAATCTTGCTCCAAGTAATAAAAAATTTGTTGAGTTGGAGTTAAATGCAGGTTATTTAACTTGCACAGGGTGTGGTGATGAAGGACAATTTATTTATGTAATACGTTATGGAGAACCAGTGTGGGTCGCTGGCGATTGCCCTTTAAATCCTTATGAAATGGCAACTCTTGATCTCGCAAAAGATTATCTGTTACAACCCTAGTTTTTTGGATTAATCAAAATAGAAAGGCTCACTATTGAGCCTTTCTTAAAAAAAAATATGATATGAAGACGGTATTATTTTGGTGCATTAGTGTTATTTTTCCTGTTTTGCTTTTTGGGCAAGGAAGGTTTGAGTATTCTTGGTTAGATGCTGACTGGTCTCAACGGGCTCAGGGCGCAATAGAATTATCAAATGGTAACTATGTGATTAGTAACGTAAGATATGATGCTACTTGGGATGAGTACAGTGTGTTTTTGACTTTGCTAGACCCCGAAGGTCTTATGGTCAAAAAGCTTGAAGTTAGTCAAGATACTTTTAATTTGTCTGATGCTTGTATTTTTTCTGTGTCGGATTCAAGTTTTTGGGTCGTAGGCTTGTCTGAAAATAAGCTAAGTCAATCAAAATCTATTTGGTTAGGTGAATATCTAAATGATTTTAGTCTGATAAGTATTAGAAAATATGGTGAGCAAATCGCAGATTATAAGCATTTGGTCGCTCATTTAGAGACAGATACCAGTCTCCTTGTTTCTGGATGGGCGGGCAATAATCATCTCCCATTTGCGGGTAGGATATTTTTTAACAAGGATACGTCCTTTATTCATTTGAATTCAGAATTATTAGGCACTTCAAATGTTTTGGGGTGTTCTGATATTACACTAAGGAAAGATTCCTTGGGTTATGTATTGCTTGGTTACTTTGATTATTATTTGACCAATGGGAAGTTTGAAGTGACACAGGTTGTTGATAAAACTAATACGGGGCAATTGCCTTATCCAAGAGCAAATGGAGCCTTTCTAAGTTTTTCGGACTCAAGTTACTTAGTGTCGGCAAGCGTGAATTATCAATTAACTTGGCCTGCAAGTCCTGATACATCCGCAATTTTAATAGGTGAAGTTCGTTCGTCTAATATGGAATTGTTGAGATATAATTTTTTAGGAACAGAGTATGTGCCAATAGGTGACGAAATTAAAAGTTACCCAGCTAGTGCTTTTAGTATTGTTAGAAGTGTTCAGTCAAAGGATATTTTTGCTGGTGGGACGAAGGATTTAATTGTATTCCCCCCAATTAATCATGCTTCTAAATTTGTTTTAGGTAAGTTTGATAAAAATTTAAATAAGCTTTGGGAGAAAGAATATGGAGATTCAAGCACATACTACCTAATGTACGGGCTTTTGGTAACATCAGATGGCGGCTGCCTAATGTATGGGCTTAGGAAGCAATATACGCAGGGGTTGTACAGAGAATTATATGTCCTAAAAGTAAATGCCGATGGCATCCTGACAGGAGAGACCATCATCCCCCTAAAGGACGAGATTTGCTGTTATCCTAATCCCGCCAAAGACTACATCCAATTTGACCTACCCAAGGGCACAGATTTGGCAAATCTAGAGCTAATAGACTTGTCAGGTAGGGTTGTGCTTGCGCAAAAAATCAATCATCAAGCACCCATAGATATTTCTTTTTTACCGCAAGGGATGTATATGTATCAAGTGAAAAATAAAATGGGGGCATTGATGGGCGTGGGGAAGGTGTTGAAAGAGTGAAGAAACCCTAATTTTTGGTTTTATGGCAGTTGGAAATTCATTTCCAACCCAACTAGTCAAATGTTAAATATCAAAAAAACTTTTGTTATCAAGGAAAAAGCTATTATCTTGCAACAGATAGAATACTGGCAAGAGAT
>CAMZKG010000201.1 GCA_947311105.1 uncultured Saprospiraceae bacterium | reverse complement strand
GTTTTTTGGGGCTGGGGTGTCTTTTGTTACTCCGTACTTTGTTTTTTGGGTGGAGCTGTAACGCCTTCTGTTTTTTTTAAAAACCCCAAACTATGTTTGGGGCAAAACAGGGGAACCCCTACGGGGTTTTTTGTTTGGTTCGTGCTTTGTTTTTTGGGGCTGGGGTGTCTTTTGTTACTCCGTACTTTGTTTTTTGGGTGGAGCTGTAACGCTTGCTGGTTTTTTGCCCAAAAAATGAGCGATTGAGCAATCGTGCAATTGTTCAACTGAAATCAGCTAAAAATCGGATCTCACAGAATAAAATTTTGCGAAATCTCTAAATAAAAAAGGGCATTGATTTTTCGTAGTGGGCTCATAGTTACATCTTACTTAAAAGCGCATGAAATTAATAAAAAATTAGGACGTTATGAATTGTCTGTAAAAATAACCTTAATTTTACCCAAAATTAACCTTATGAAGTCTAATGTCTCCATTTTGCTGGTGTTTTTGATGATTTTCTTGATTTTTCCAAACGGAAACGGCTCGGTAGTGCCTTTTACAAGAAAACCGCATGACCCACCACCAAGAATTATCCGTACATGCTGTGCTTTTGGCTCGGACTTGAAGATTTCGGGAATTCCTTTTAAGAGAATTACGGAAGTCACATCTCTGGGTGAGATAGGAGCTCACGTGTATTTGGGTGATAAGAAAGAAGGAAATGGCATCATTTATACCGAAAAAGGGGGATTCATTGATTTGGGGCATCTAAGAGATATTGCTGATTGGACAAGGTATTTGTCTAATGAGATTTTATCTGCCAAAGGGGAATACAAAGAGATTACGCTCGGGCGTGAAGGGGGCAAAAAGACCTTGAATTTGTGGATTCCTGCGGATATTACTAAACAAGATGCGGCAAATTTGGCGGGGCGTATAGCTTATGACTTGTCTGTGTGGCATGAGATAGGGACTTGGTTTGGGACGTCGTTTATTCCTTTTGTTCCCGAAAGGTACTCCGCTTTTTCGCCAGAAGATCAATATTCTAACTTAACAGGGGCTGTATTGGGGGTGGCTGCATTGAATAGCGAACAACCGTTTGAATTGGCGATGACAGGTCTGGTAGATGAAATGTTGACCAATCTGAAAGCCGTAGATAGCAGAGAAAAAACTTTGGAAGCGATGGAAGCGGTCGTAGGGGATTGGTGGACTCGGGATATGAAGTTACCTAGTAAAAAAGTGCTGATTAAGCGCTATGTGAATGCGGATTCTACGTTGATTCCTTGGGTGCTACCTACTACGAAAGTAGATAGTTTGCAGCCTGTATCTATTCCCGCTTTTAGGGACGATCACCTTGCGGCAATGTATGAGATAAATTTTAAGTTGAACCGTAAGTTTCCGATAAAGGACATTTTTCCTGATCGGGATGATCGCTGTATCTCCCAAAATGACTTTCCTGCTATGATGGCGTATATCGAAAAGAAAACAGATGCTTTGGAAGGTGAAATCGTCTTAGAATTGGATGCTAAACAGGAGAAAAAGAAGAAAAGAGCTGAACGCAGAGATCGTGCGAAATCCCATTGAAATTAGATTTTAGCCTAGGATGTACTGGTTTTTTAAACCCCAAACTATGTTTGGGGTAGAGCAGGGAAACCCTACGGGGTTTTTTGGCGTTTTTATTCCAACTTTGTTTGGTTGCAATGTTTTGTGGTAGGGACATTCGATGTTTTTGTATCTCAATATCCCATAGGGTTACGTAAGGGTATTATTATTTTACCGAAGTATTGTTGTGTGAAATTGACTCAGTTTAAATTTTTCCTTATCTTTGGGCAACCTTATAAAAATCAATAGTAAACCCGATTAGTGATTGTTTTTGGTATCCCTATTTTATAAAAAAATTGGCACCAAGACTAGTTGATCTAATTTTTGCGAATGGCTATAGTGGCTTGTATGCTCTATGGTTGTTATCACTTTTATATTGTGTTATATGAGAATTTGGTTTGTTTTAGTATGGTTAGCATTTAGCTATTTGGGGCTTGGTCAGTCCGTTTTTGAAGTGGCTTCAGCGTATGATTTACCTGCCAGTAAAGTGCGCAAGTATGCTAATAGGTTATTGAATGTTCGGGATAGATATGACGGTTCCAAAAAACGACGGAAGAGAGTTAGTGAAATCTGCGAAAAAAGGAGTAATTACTTTTTAGAAATGAATGAAGAGTATCAACTCATGGCAGAGGGTGAGTTGACAGACTTCTTACAGGAAGTTGTTGATCGCATTGTTGATAAAAACCCAGAACTTCGCAAAAGAAAATTTAAAGTTTTTGTACGACGTAGCTCTGCTGTCAATGCGCATAGCTTTGGCGAAGGAATAATATTGTTCAATATGGGGCTTTTAGTGCGCCTTCATGATGTCAATGAATTGGCGTTTGTGATTGCGCATGAGATGGGGCATGATGTATCGGAACATAATTATATATCAATAGCAAAACGAGCCGCTTTTTATGATAGTAAAGAATATACGGAGCTAAAAAAATCGAGACGGAAGAAATATGGTAATGCTACGTCACAAGAAAAAATATATAGCAAAATTTTTGCTTCAATGGGTTTGCATAGTCGAGCCAACGAACTTGTAGCCGATGAACTTGGCGCCCAATATGCTATGAATGCAGGTTTTTCCCGCAAGGGAGTGCTCCATGTTCTTGAGTTATTGAAAGATTCGGATAAACCAATATGGACGGACACTTTGGATATTCAACAGATGCTGTCTAGCCCCGATTATACTATTCCAACTAGGTTTCTCTCGGAAGTGGACGCTTTTGCGCCGTGGTCAGAAATGGAGAGTTTGCATGATATTCCTGATTCATTGCGGACGCACCCACATTGCGAAGAACGGGTAAAAAATATTCAGTCTAAAACAAAAGAAAATCATGGTGATGTTTCTGATTTGGCACCCGCTTATCAAGCCTTACAAACTCAGATTTTGTATGAGTATTTGCACACGATTTTTGAAGAGAATAACCTAGGAAAAACGCTATACTTTGCGATGGTTCGAAAGCAGGAAGGAGATAATAGTCTGTTTTTGGATGCACTTATAGATATTTGTTTGTATGATATGGCGTATGGACTACAAACACAGACCTTTAGCGATAAATGTGAGTTTCCCGATGCGTTGAACTCAAACGGCTATAATAAGGTATTAGAATTTGCACATGCTCAAAATTCTAAGCGATATTTAAAAATTGCCAATGGATACTATGAAGCACATTTGGCGCAAGCCGATAATTTTGAACTAAAAAAAATACTCTCCTTATATAAAAAATATTTTGATGATGGTTTTATAAGGCAATCTGACATAAAAAAAGCTGCGTTGAAAAATGACTTTTATAAGGGTTTAATTCATCAATTAAAACAATAAACATGAAAAAGAATTTTAGACTTAATGTCTTGCTAATTAGCTTGTTATTCTTGCTAGGTGTCGCTAAAGTAGATGCGCAAAAACGGGAGTTCACTAATGTGAGAAAAATAAGTATGAACGGTGTTCAAGAAATCAAGAAAAATGATGTGGTCATCGGTTATTATGCCTACTTCTTTGTAGAAAAGAAGGATCGAAAGAATTATACCTTTCAGCTTGATATCATGGATACGAAGTTGAAAACCACCCATAAAGTTACTTTTACAAAGCCCAAGCGCTCTGTTTTATTAGAGATGAAATTTAATGGGAGTCACTTTTGCTTTACTTACTTGGACGTCAAAAAGCGTAGCCTGACAAGTACGCTGTATGATCTAAGCGGGAAAAAAACAGGGACAAATGTTGTCGATGACTTGGATCGCCGTAGTGTGGGCGTACTCAGGCAGCAGTTGGAAATGGAAGACGGCTATTATAGCGGCACATTGGTGCCCATAGATAAAAAGGGTTTTGCTATTGTGTATCCCAAAAAACAAAAGGGGTTAAAGGCAAAGATAGATATGTTTGATAATAAGGGTAAAAAGCTTTGGACGGCTGACTCCGGAAGTACAAGCAAGACATGGGAAATGTTTGCTCCAATGTATTCTTCTGGGGATTATTTGGTCGGTACCATTAATAGTCGCCCAGGCATGATGAGTAAGAAGATGACAGAAACAGTTTATATTTTTGATGTCAAGAATGGACATGTTAAGGGTAAGGCAAAAACCAAAACTCCAAAGGCTTATTATGTGGTCAACGGAGTAGATTTTGATAAGGAAAAAAATGAGTTTTTTATGTTTGGTTCTAAATATGGAATGAAAGGTAAAAAAGTGAATTATAAGACAAGCTTGGGTGTATTTGTCAAGTACTTTAAGCCAGATGGTAAGACTACTGATAAGTATATGGCTTATTGGGGCAAAGACATCATGAAAAAAGTGAAGGGTAAAGACAAGTCTAAAATAAAAAAAGGAGCTTCTATCATGCTTCATAATATGGTGCGGACGAATACAGGAAAGTTTGTTGCGGTAGGTGAGCTATACAATAAAGAAGCGAGTGCCTTAGGTATTGCTTCAAAAATGTTGGGGGGAGGAAATTCTGAAATGTCTGTGGCAAAGATTGTATTGTACAATTTGTTAGTGATGGAATTTGACAAAGATTTTAGGACGACTAAAGTTACCGTAGTGGAGAAGCCGAAACAAAATAGATTGTTGCCAAGTGGGGCTGTTGTCGTTAATGAAGGTGCTTTAGGATATTATTTGAAGTCTTATGGTTTGTTTGATTTTGAGTTTTTTAGCACTAATTCTGACCATTCTAGTTTTAATACGGTTTATACTAGTTACAATAGGGGCAAGAAAGGCAGAAATGGCAATCGCTATACTATAGGGGTAATCTCTATGGATGACGAAGGCGAAGTAGTGTTCAAAAAAATTAGCCTAAATTCTAAACCTACACTATTCTCGGTTTTGCCAAGTAAGCCTGGGTATATTGGTATCTTTGAGTATTTTTGGAAAGGCAAAAAGGCTGATATCCGTATCGAGAAATTGGACTTGTAGGTACTTGCTCTACCCCAAACTATGTTTGGGGTAGAGCAGGGAAACCCCTACGGGGTTTGGGGTAACGCAGGGGATCCCTACGGTTTTTTTTAAACCCCAAACTATGTTTGGGGTAAAACAGGGGAACCCCTACGGTTTTTTTAGGTTTTGGCTTGGAGATTTTTTTTTGCGAAGTGGGTTGCTTTATTCTAACTTTGTTTGGTTGCAATGTCTTGTGGTAGGGACATTCGATGCTTTGGCTTATTTAGAATTCGTTCAGCAATAGTTTTGTATAGGGTAGTTTGGGATGATGAAAGATGTCTTGAGTTGAGCCTTGTTCGATGAGTGCTCCATCCTTGATTACCAAGGTGTTGTGAGTAATCTTGTAGATGTTTTTAAGGTCATGGGAAATGTAAATCATGGCAATATTTCTCTGTTGGGAGATGGCGCAGATGATGTCATTTACTTTATTGGCGGTGGGTTCATCAAGGGATGCGGTGGGTTCATCCAGAATCAAAATTTTGGGATTGGTGGCTAGTGCTTTGGCAATCGCTACACGTTGTTGTTGTCCGCCAGAGAGCTCGGATGGGAAGCGGTAAAATAAATCTTCGCCAATGTCCAGACTTTGTAATAATTCTTGTGCAGAAGAAGAATTGGGCTGGTTATAGTGTAAGACTTCCTTGACTGCGTTCAAGATGTGCATAGTAGGTTGTAAAGACGCTGCTGGATTTTGGAAGATGATTTGAATGGCTCCTTTTTGGTTGGCTTGCGCCAAAATGACTTCTCCTTTGTCGGGGTTGATGATATCCGATAAGATTTTAGCGATGGTTGTTTTTCCTGTGCCGGAGCGTCCGATGATACCCAATATTTCCCCTTCGTGCAGTTGGAAGGAAATATTATTTACCGCAAGGGTAGCTTGATTTTTTTGATAAAAGGTTTTGGTGATGTTTTTTACCGAAAGGACTATTTCTCCTTGCATAGGTAGTGGTTTGGGGGCAGAAATAGGATTGGCAGTCGCTTGCGCAAAAAAATGATGAGTGTCCAAATTGAATATTCGGTCGGCGATTTTATTCAAGATGGATTGGTCATGGGTCGCCCAAATAATGGTCAAATTTTCTTCTTCTTTTATTGTCTTGATTAGCGTTAGTATTTCAGATTGGACATGTGGGTCAAGAGCGGTAGTGGGCTCGTCAGCAATTAATAATTTAGCTTTTTTAGCTAAGGCAATAGCGATAAGTAGGCGCTGTTTTTGTCCACCGGAAAGTTGATACGGTAAGGCATCATAGATTCGGTTGGGATGTTCAAGCTGGACTCTATCAAATAAAGCTAGGGTGGCCTTTCTTTTTTCTTTTTTCTTTTTTAGGTGGATAAAAGTCTCTGCGACCTGTTCGCCACACTTCATGAGTGGATTGAGAGCGGCTTCGGGATTTTGAAAAACCATAGCTATGTGGCAGCGTACAGCGGGCGGTAATTGAAAAGGTTTTTTACGCAAGTCAAAGATGATCTTTTCATCCAGGTGGTAGATGATTTTTCCGCAAGGAATGGCATCGCTAGGTATAAATCCAGCAATGAGATTGAGCAAAAGGCTTTTGCCTGTGCCAGACGGGGCAAAAAGACCTAAAGTCTCGTTGGATTTTATGGTTAGGCTGACGGGTTTTAATGCAAAATCATCTGCATCAGGAAATTTTACGGCAACGTCTATTAGTTCTATAACCAAAGTTTTCGCTTTTAGGCTATCTCCGCCGTGTGACGACACAGCTCTCTTTTTCAAACTCAAAATTAAGCGGGCTTTTGTGGGTCAACCAATCTACTAAAGTAGGCCCAAGCATTTTGCCGCGCCATCCCGATGTCAATGCTTCAGGGAAGTTTTCAAGGATGGGGTTACTGAGTCCCATTCCGTTGACGACAAGCGAATCAGGAATCCCATATTCATAACAACGCTGCTTAATCATTAGTTTTAGGAAAGCATAGCGAAGATTTTCTTCGGGGGATTTTCGTTTGATATTGCTGACGATTTTGAGCATTTCTTTTTCTTCATCGGATTTGTCCGATTTAGCCCAAAAGTCTTTGAACAAACTCCAGTTGCGTTTTACTTTGGATCGATTCAGCAGCCGATGTTTAGAGATTTCGTTTTTGGATTGCTTGATATTTTTGACGACTTCCATGAGCATTTTTTGGGGGAAGATGGCATCTTTGGAGATATTTTTTTCTGTCGCCTGCTGGGCGCGCCATTGTAATAGCCTGAGTATCAATAGCTTCTCGTTGGTGTGCAGCTTGGGGAGTTGCTTAAATTTGAAGAATTCTTCTTTCCAATTGGAAGATACAGTGGCTTTGTGCACCATCAGTTTAAATTCTTCTTGCGCCCAATCGTACATTTTTTTGTCTTTGAGCGTTGCCGAAAAAATATCCCATAAATCGTATAAATGCCGTACGTCATCAGCGGCATACACCAATTGCTTCTCGGACAAAGGGCGGATACTCCAGTCGGTAATAGAAGCTGCTTTGCCGATAGATCGACCCAAAACAGATTTTATCATTCTTTGGAAACCGACAGGGTAGGGGTGTCCCAAAAATCCTGCGGCTATCTGCACATCAAAGACATTTTTGGGTTTGGTGGTGTAAAGTGCGTATAGGAGTGCATAGTCATTGTTGCCGGCGTGCGTGATTTTTAGGATATTGGGGTCTTCAAACCATGCGAGCAAAGGAGAAATATCCTTTAGAGCGATTGGGTCAATCAAGAATATCCCATGTTCACTGGAGATTTGTATCAAGCAGAGTAGGGGGATTAGTCTATTTTCTCCGATAAATTCTGTGTCGAAGCCAAGCCATGTAACGTCTTGGTGCTGTTGGATAAATTGGTCAAAATCTTCTTGATTACTGACAAATTGTGGTTGGGTTTGGTTAATCATGGTAAAGAACTGGGGGCAATTTATTTTTTACGTTTTCTTCTTTTTGTAAAGTAGGCGGAAAAACGGTGTTTTATGAACAAAAAACGCTTAATCTAAGCTATTTTACTACAAATTTCTGATAATACACCAGATGGTTTGTATGAATTGCAAGTATATACATTCCTTCGGACAAATTGGTTATATCTAGGCGTTTATTTTTTAGTTTTTCGGAATGGATTATTTTTCCCGCAAGGGTGGAGATGGTCAGCTGTTGGATTTCTTCATTAAAATGATCACTGAGCCTTAAATATTGGTGGGCAGGATTAGGAAAAATTAGTATTTCGGGGTTAGCGATGCTTAGGGTCGGTACGGCTTGGCAATACGGTATTAGGACAGAATTATTGAGACAATTGGATAGGTTGTCCCCTACGGAAAGGGAGCCACTGATGCCATTGTTATTGATTAGTCCGCAAATTCCCGTACAATCGGATAAACTTCCATTGCTACCAATATATAAATCTCCGCCAATGCCAGTCAATTTTGCGAAAGCATCTAAATTAGATAAGCTGGTATTGTAGGTGATGGAGCAATGATTATCGATGGTCTCCAAACTATCCAATCCATCCACATTTTTGAGTGCGTCGTTGGATTGTATGGTCAAGTCTCCTTGGATGGATTTTAGTTTAATGAGTCCGTTTAGATTGGGGAGTAGGGCGTTGTGGTGAATTCGGACGCTGCCAGTGGCATTTGGGATATTTGCCAATCCATCGATATTGGTTAGTTGATTGTTGTCGGAGATGATCAAGTCCCCATCAAATAGGCTAACATTGACCAAGCCGCCTAAATCCATCAGTTGATCATTCTCGGAGATAGAAATAGCTCCGTTGATGCTCGAAATACTTTCGAGATGAGCCAAGGACAGTAATTTTAAATTTTGGCTGACATTGAGCCAACCACCAATGGAGCTAATCGAATCGAGCCCCAATAGACTTTGCAAGCTATCATTGTGTTGAATGGTCAGTCCGCCAGTGACGACTTTTAAAAATTGTAAGCCGGATATATCGTTAATATCTGAGTTTAAATCCCCAATAATCAAAGAACCATGTATGGTGTCTACATCTGGGCATTGATCGACAAAATAGTTGACTTGTGCCTGATTTTGGATGATTAAATCTCCG
>CAMZKG010000200.1 GCA_947311105.1 uncultured Saprospiraceae bacterium | reverse complement strand
TTTTGTGTTTGTTGAAGCTACTTTTTTGAAGCGTAGCACCGCTACGTGATAAAAAAATAGCAAAAACAGGCGCAAAAAGGGCATTTTGTGGCAAAAATCTGCGGGTACCTAAATAGTTACACCCAATCAACTAAGCGGCTTCAACGAATCCGTCTCATGTAAAACCTGCTCCCAAGCCCAAGTGGTGGCCATGATTTTATCAATTCCCCGCTTCGGAACCCAACCTAAAGCATTTTTTGCCTTCGTATTGTCAGCATAAATAGCTGCGGCATCTCCTTCTCGTTGTGGACCTAACTTATAATTTAGGTTAATGTTTGTATGTTTTTCAAAGGCCTTGATGGCTTCCAGTACCGTTACACCTTCCCCAATGCCAATATTAAAGACTTCAGCGCCTCCTTGTTTGCGGTCACTTAGTAGGTATTGAATCGCTTTTGTGTGTGCGTTGGCAATATCCATGACATGAATGTAGTCGCGTACGCAAGAGCCATCGCGAGTAGGATAGTCGGTGCCATGCACCATCATGTGGTCACGTTCACCGATGGCAGTTTCCGCAATGACAGGCACCAAATGGGTGTTTTTGACCAAAGGCGCTTCACCGATGATACCAGATTCGTGTGCCCCGGCAGGGTTGAAGTAACGCAAAAGGATGGCGTTAGCAGATTTTTGGGAGATGGTATAATCTTCGATGATTTCTTCGCCCATTTGCTTCGTTCTCGCATAAGGACTTTCTGCCTTGCCCAAAGGCGTACTTTCTAGTACAGGCAAAGCGTCACAGTTGCCATATACCGAGCAAGAAGAAGAAAAAATCAAATTATTGACGCCATATTCATTCATACAGTCTAGTACATTGACTAAGCTGTTGAGATTGTTGCGGTAGTATTTATTAGGAAATTGTACAGAATCGTTGACATAAATATGAGCTGCAAAATGAATGATGCCTACGATATCTGGATTTTCTGCAAAGACTACACGTACTTTGTCTAAATCCGTCAAATCAATTTGATAATTTTTGACAGAAATATTGGTAATCTTTTTGATTCTATCGAGCACTTGAGCGCCATGACAATTCGAGAAATTGTCAATAGTGATGACATCAAACCCGTGGTCAATCAAATCCACCACGGTATGGCTGCCTATGTATCCCGTTCCGCCAGTAACTAAAATCTTCATATTTTTTATTTCGTGTTAGTAATTGTTTAGGCCCCTATCTTAGGTAGAAAATAGGCTTTTTTGTGTATGTAGAAGCTATTTTTTGAAGTATAGCTAGGTTATGTGAGAATACAAATAGCAAAAACAGGTGCAAAAAAGGACATTTTATGACAAAAATGTGTGGGTACCAAAATAGTTACTCATGTTAGGTCTTGCGACAAAATCGACTAATGCATCGTATTTGCTGCAAATATAACTCTTTTACGAATGACCTTTTTGAATGTTTTAATAAAAGGGGCTACATTTGTGCTATGCCACAGAAAACCAAATTTCCTATAACGGCAATTATTACGACCTATAATGAAGCTGACCACATCGAGCAAGTCCTGGAGACCTTGGATTGGGTGGATGAAATCATTGTCGTGGATTCCTATAGTGATGATGGGACGGTGGAGCTTGCGCAAAAAAAAGGGGCAAAGGTATTGATAAAGCAATATCATAGCCCCGCGACCCAAAAAAATTGGGCGATACCCCAAGCCAATCACGAATGGGTGTTTATTTTGGACGCAGACGAGCGTTGTACCCCCGAGTTGGAAGCAGAAATAAAAGCTATTTTGACGAAAGGCACCAACAAAGAGTGCTTTTGGATTGCCCGTAAAAACTTCTTTATGGGGCAACATGTCAAGTATAGTGGCTGGCAAGGTGACAAAGTTATTCGCCTTTTGCGCAAGCATTGTAGATATGAAGATAAAATGGTGCACGAAGAAATAGATGTCCACGGAAAGCAGGTCGGACGCCTTAATAATCGCCTTGTCCATTATACTTTCAAAAGCTATGACCATTTTTTAGCGAAGATTAACAGATATGCGGCTTGGAGTGCGCAGGACTATACAACTAAAACAGGCAAAATTACGTTATATCATCTGTGGTTTAAACCGCTATTTCGGTTTTTTTCCCATTATGTTCTCCAGTTAGGTTTTTTAGATGGCAAAACAGGCTTTATCATTAGTAGATTGATGGCTTGGGGCGTTTTCTTGAGATACCTAAAATTAATGGAATTACGTAAAATCACCAAACAACACTAATAACAACACTAATACGTCATGAGTAAATTCCTCCTAATCTTGGTGCTTGCCGCAGTCTCGGTTGCATCTTGCCATTCGTCCAAAAAAGTCACCAAAACTAATAAGCCTGAAATACACGATGAGTTAAGTAAGTATCCACTTAATTTTATGCGTTCTGAATACCTATCTGATGTCTTAGAGAAAGCCACAAAAGATAAGAAGCTGGTCTTTGTAGATATGTACGCCGACTGGTGCGCACCTTGTAAGGTGATGGATGAAGAGTTGTATATGAATGATGATTTCTCTGCTATAATCAACCAAGATTTTATTAGCTACAAGGTCAATGTAGAAAAAGGAAATGGCTCGCACTTAGGTACAATTTTTAGTGTGGATGTCCTGCCGACCATCTTGTTTTTAGATGCGGATGGCAATGTTTTGCAACGCAGCGATGGCGCGCTTTCCTATTCTAAATTTTTAGAAATGGCAGGCAAAGCCGTTGAAGCTAGCCGTTAATTCTGTTTCGCTAAGTCTCGCTTGGCACTTTTGAGATATTTTAACAAAGTTGGATTTTTGGGGTCGTATTGAAGCCCCTTTTGAAATTGTTCGATGGCTTGCGCAAATCGTCCAGTACTGCCATAGACTGCTCCTAGATTGCGATAGGCATCTACAAATCTTGGATTGTATTTCAACGCTAGCTTATAGACTTTCTCTGCATTTTTGATGTCGCCCCGCTGAAAGTAAATAATCCCCATGTTGTTATAAGCATTGGGGGAGTTAGCATTATTTTTTATCGCAAAATGATAGGCAGCCATTGCCTTGTCATAATCTTTTAGCTTAAAATAATAGAGCCCTTGGAGTGCGTAAGCATCCGAATATTTTGGGTTTATTTTTACCGCTTTCGCAAAATAACTTAATGCTTTTTGGTATTGTGTTACTTGTTGCTGCCCTTTTAAATCATTGCCTTTTTTGCCGACCTCTAGTCCGTGGTGGTAATTTAATTTGGCACTATTGGGTGACTTGGGAATGTCAGAAGCATACAATGTGGCACTATCGTACCAATCTTTATTGCGCTGAATAGTTTTTAAGGAGTATCCAACCAAAAGCAGCAGCAGCCCAAGAAATATGGGATTAGAAAATTTTAACTCAAATGGCTTGTTTAGTTTTTGCGCAAGCCAATACAGTATGTGTCCCAAAATTAAAGCAAATCCCAAGGACGGAATATACAAAAAACGCTCCCCATAAGACGAGCCTATCGTCACAATTAAATTAGAATATATTGAAAATGTAATCGCAAAAAATAGCATGCCATAAACGGCTACATTGGGTTGTGTGGATTTCCAATTTTTAATTATAAATAAAATAGAGCCTGTAATTAACGCGATGATGAGCAATACGCCCAAGTTGCCAAAGCCAGTCAATGGAATTTGATTAAAGCCCAAATCTGATACTAACTGGGTCGGTAGAAAAAGTGTTTTTAGATACCTAAAAACCATGTAAAGTGCTGATCCATAGTATTTTACGCCGCTTGTTTGCGCAAAAAAGTTGTCCAAGATATTAACATCGTCAATCTCCACCGAGCTGCCTACGACTTTACTCCTGATGATCAAAAATAGACCAGTAGGAATTAAAAAATACAGTGTGTAAATGGCTTTTTTAATTTGCTCCTTTCGGAAAATCCAGATAGTCAAAGGGAAAATGCCTAGCCAGGTAATGGCACTTTCTTTGGAAAATAAAGACAGGCCATAGAGTGAGATGGATAAAACCAATAAAGAAATTTTATTAGTGTCTATGTATTTTATTAAATAATAAAGAGCGCCTAGTCCTAGAAAAAATGCCATGATTTCATCTCGGCTTTTGATGTTCGCAACGACTTCCGTATGCACAGGGTGGGCAATGAAAATCAAACTGACAACCAACGGTAACCAACGATATTTGTCTCCAAAAAGCAATGATAAAAACTGAAATAAAAGCCAACCTGTCCAAGCATAAAACAAGACATTAATCAAGTGTCCGACAAAAGGCTTGTCGGGGGCTAGCTGCCATTCTGTAGCAAACATCACCAAAGTCAAAGGGCGATATAAGGTGCCTTTGCTTGACCAATACCCAAAACGATAATGCTCTTTTAAGAGCGTAGGAATGCCTGCAATTCCTTTTTTTACCACATAATTATCTTTGATGGCTGAGTAGTCATCCAAGCAGTAGTCATGCGAAAGTGTATTGGCATACAGTAAGAAGCCTAGTAAAGCAACCACTAAGCCGTACCATTTTAGTGATTTGGCTTTTGGGGGTATATTTACTTTGGTCTTTGACTGTTTCTTTTTTTTAGTATTTTTTTTCTTTGCGCTCATTGGACGGCTGGTTAAATCTTGGCACAAGGTAAGAAAAAAGGCGATTATTCAGCTCTACTAAAAGCATCAACTTATATTAAGCAATGGTTCGGTAAAAAAACAATACTCCGACGTAGCCTGCCACGCCTCCAACTTCTTCCTTGATTAAGGCAAAATTTGAAGCTGTATGAATAAAAAGAAATCCTTGCCAAAAATCTTCAAATTTCACCTTACTCAGCGTCAGAAGTTTCCGACGTGACCCGCTACGCCTACGTATTTACACCACAAGCCTTTCTTAGCCCATA